>JAITUD010000276.1 GCA_031286555.1 Microbacterium sp.
AGCATCCCGGTCGAGGCCGACATCACCACCGCCGAGGCGAACGCGGCGGCTGAGAAGCTCAACAAGATGCTCGGCACGATCGGCTTCTACGTGGGCAAGGAGCGCACCGTCCCGGTCGCCCCTGCGGTGGCCGCCACCTGGCTCACCGTGACCCCTGTCGACGGCGACCTCGTGATCGACGCCGACGCCGGCGCCATCCAGAAGACCGTCGCCACGCTGCCGAAGGCGGTCGACCGCGCTCCCGTCAACGCCACCGCCGTCGTCGACTCCGACGGCAAGGTGCTGCGCACCCTCGGCGGCGGGCAGACGGGCCGTGCGCTCGGCAGCACCGCCGGCATCGCCGCGGCGTTCGCCACGCAGCTCGCCCAGGGCAACGGCGCCTACGCACTGACCGTGAACGAGACTCCCTTCACGACCACCCCGCTGTACCGCCATGCAGTCGTCGATCTGTCGAAGCAGCACGCCTACTTCTACGAGAACGGCAAGCTCGTCCGCGACTGGGCGGTCTCCACGGGGCGCCCCGGGTTCGACACGCGGACCGGCACCTTCCGCATCCGCGCACACGTCGCGATGCAGGACATGGTCGGCAAGACCTACGTCACCAAGGACGTGCCCTGGGTCACCTACTTCAACGGCGACCAGGCCTTCCACGGCACCTACTGGCACAACAACTTCGGACATGTCATGAGCCACGGCTGCGTGAACATGCCGATCTCGGCGGCGAAGTGGGTCTACGACTGGGCGCCCGACGGATTCCAGGTCACGGTCCAGCCGTAACCTCCGCACAGCGCAGAACCACTGCGGCCCGGCATCCTCTCGGATGCCGGGCCGCAGTGGTTCTGCTGGGCGGTGCTCAGATCGCGTCGATCACGGCGTTCAGCGTCGCGGAGGGGCGCATCACGGCGGCGACCTTCGCGGCATCCGGGCGGTAGTAGCCGCCGATGTCGACCGGCGAGCCCTGCGCGCTGTTCAGCTCGGCGACGATGGCCTGCTCGTCCGCCGCCAGCTTCTCGGCCACCGGAGCGAACGCGGCCGCCAGCTCGGCGTCCTTCGTCTGCTTCGCCAGCTCCTGCGCCCAGTACAGGGCGAGGTAGAAGTGGCTGCCGCGGTTGTCGATCGTGCCGAGTGCACGGCCGGGCGAGCGGTCCTCCTCGAGGAACGTTCCGGTCGCCGCGTCCAGCGTCTCGG
Source organism: Microbacterium sp. (assembly GCA_031286555.1). Taxonomy (GTDB): domain Bacteria; phylum Actinomycetota; class Actinomycetes; order Actinomycetales; family Microbacteriaceae; genus Microbacterium. Next base: position 1,189 of record JAITUD010000276.1, read on the forward strand.
CCAGGATGCGGGCCTTCTCGTTGCCCTCGGCGTCGGCGAAGTGCTCGAGCGAGGCGGCGAGGGCGAAGAACTCGCCCAGCGAGTCCCAGCGCAGGTAGTTCTCCTGCACCAGCTGCTGGACGTGCTTCGGCGCAGAGCCGCCTGCGCCGGTCTCGAACAGGCCGCCGCCGGCGAGCAGCGGGACGATCGAGAGCATCTTGGCGCTGGTTCCGACCTCGAGGATCGGGAACAGGTCGGTCAGGTAGTCGCGCAGCACGTTGCCGGTCACCGAGATGGTGTCCAGGCCGTGACGCATGCGGGCCAGCGTGTAGCGAGTGGCCTCCTCGGGGGCGAGGATGGTCAGCGTCAGGCCGTGCGTGTCGAGCGTCGCGAGGCCCTGGTGCACCTTGGCGATGATCTGCGCGTCGTGCGAGCGGTTCGCGTCCAGCCAGAACACGGCGGGAACGCCGGTCGCGCGGGCGCGGGTGACGGCGAGCTTGACCCAGTCCATGACCGGGATGTGCTTGGTCTGCGTGGCGCGCCAGATGTCGCCCTCGCCGACCTCGTGCTCGATGAGCACGGTGCCCTCGCTGTCGAGCACCTGCACGATGCCGTCCGCGGCGATCTCGAAGGTCTTGTCGTGGCTGCCGTACTCCTCGGCCGCCTGCGCCATCAGCCCCACGTTCGGCACGGTGCCGATGGTGGCGGGGTCGAGCGGACCGTTCGCGATGACGTCGTCGATCACGGCCTGGTAGACACCGGCGTAGGACGAGTCGGGGATGACGGCCAGAGTGTCGGCCTCGCCGCCGTCCTTGCCCCAGAGCTTGCCTCCGTTGCGGACCAGCGCCGGCATGGAGGCGTCCACGATCACGTCGCTGGGCACGTGCAGGTTGGTGATGCCCTTGTCGGAGTTGACGTACGACAGGCGCGGGCCCTCGGCGATCGCCCTGTCGAAGGCGGCGGCGATCTCGTCGCCGCCGGCGACGCCGGACAGCCCGTTCAGGATCGAGCCGAGGCCGTCGTTGGCGCTGAGGCCGGCGGCGGCGAGCTGCTCGCCGTACTGCGCGAAGACGTCCTTGAAGAAGGCCTTGACGACGTGGCCGAAGATGATCGGGTCGCTGACCTTCATCATCGTGGCCTTGAGGTGCACCGAGTAGAGCACGTCGTCGGCCTTGGCGGTCTCTAGCGTCTCTGCGAGGAAGGCGTCCAGGGCCTTCGCCGACAGGAACGTGGCGTCGATGATCTCGCGCGGCAGGACCTTGAGGCCCTCCTTGAGCACGGTGACGGTGCCGTCGGACGCCGTGTGGCGGAAGCTGAGGACGTCGTCGTGGGCGGCGACCCAGGAGCGCTCGTTGTTCTTGAAGTCGTCGTGACCCATGGTCGCGACACGGGTCTTCGAGCCCTCAGCGAACGGCTTGTTGCGGTGCGGGTGCTTCTTGGCGTAGTTCTTCACGGCGAGCGGAGCGCGGCGGTCGCTGTTGCCCTCGCGCAGCACCGGGTTCACGGCGGAGCCCTTGATGCGGTCGTAGCGGGCGCGCACGTCCTTCTCGTCGAGCGAGGAGGGCTCGTCCGGGTAGTCCGGCACGTCGTAGCCCTGCTGCTGCAG
>JAITUD010000277.1 GCA_031286555.1 Microbacterium sp.
GTACGGGCAGCACCGCGGCGTCCGTCGCGGTCACCTCGGGGCGGTCCGGGAACAGTGACGCGATGTGGCCGTCGGGTCCGACTCCGAGGAAGCAGACCGCGAACGAGGGCCAGGGACGCTCGTCCGTGCCGTAGCGGGCCAGCTCCGCGGCGTACGCCGCGGCGGCCTCGTCGAGGCCCATCTCGTCAGGGGCGGCCGCCTCGTGCACGTTCTGGGCCGGGACAGGGATGTGGTCGAGAAGGGCACGGCGGGACTGCAGCGAGTTGCGGTCGGCGTCGTCACGGGCGACGAAGCGCTCGTCGCCCCACCAGAAGTGCACCAGCGACCAGTCGATCTTCGCAGCACGCGGATGCGCGGCCACGGCGGCCAGGACGGCACCGCCCATCGATCCGCCGGTGAGGCAGATGTGGGCGATGCGCCCGTCCCTGGTGCGGGCGCGCACCCTGGTCAGGAAGCGATCGGCGACCCGCTCGGCGAGTTCCGCAGGTGTGGGTTCCACGACCACCGTCTTGACCGCGCGCGCCTGCTCCATCGTCATGCCCCCGTTTCCGGCGGTCCCAGCCGCTCCCAGCCATCGGTGATGACTCGACCGTACAGCACGTCAGCGTCGAGGGTCCGCAGCTCCTCGGCCAGGCACTCGCGCAGCGTGCGACGCGGCAGATGCAGCTCCTGTGCGGGCTGCCCCGGCTGGGTGAGACGCGCGAGTCCGGGCGAGGGACGCTCCAACAGGATGTCGCCGGAAGCGCGGTGCAGTCGCACCGACTTGATGCCCTCCTGCCAGTGCTCCGGGTCCTCGTAGGACCAGCGCGCAGGCACGTCGAGGGCCATCTGCAGCCAGGCCGCGAGGAGCGCCGTGGAGGGCGACGCGGCCGCCCCGCGCACCTCCACGCCGGTGACGGTCTCGAACGGGGGCTGATCGAGCACCGCGGCGAGCTGCTCGCGCCAGTGCGTCAGGCGCGTCCATGCCAGGTCGGTGTCACCGGGCGTGTAGGTGCGTCCGAGCAGGGCGAGCCTGTCGCGCACGTCGGGCGACGTCGCGGCATCCGTGATGCGGCGCTGGGCGATGCGGCCGAGCGGGGACGACGCAGCATCCGTCGGCGCCTCGTCGGGCCACCAGGCCACGACGGGAGCGTCGGGCAGCAGCAGGCCGGTGACGAGGCTCTCCGCGTTGCTCGCCGCCTCGCCGTAGGCGCGCAGCACGATCACGTCGCTGGCGCCGGCGTCGCCGCCGACGCGGATCTGCGCGTCGAGGCGGGACGGGCCGTCGCCGGCGGTGAGCACGATGACCCGCATCGGATGCTCGCGGGAGGCGTCGTTCGCGGCGTCGATCGCATCCTCGGCCACTCCGTTGCGTGCGGCGATGACGAGCGTCAGCACACGGCCGAGGGCGACCGCGCCGCCCTCCTCGCGCGTGCGGACGAGCTGCTTGGCGATCTGGCTGACGGTCGTGTCGGGCAGGTCGATGATCACGGGCGTCTCCAGACTCGTCCGTCACGGGCCAGCAGGGCGTCGGCGGATGCCGGGCCCCAGGAACCGGGGGCGTACTGCTCCAGCGGACCGCCCTGCGCGGCCCAGTACTGCTCTACGGGGTCGAGGATCTTCCAGGAGAGCTCGACCTCCTCGTGCCGCGGGAACAGCGGCGGGTCGCCGAGCAGCACATCGAGGATGAGACGCTCGTAGGCCTCAGGGCTCGCCTCGGTGAAGGCGTGCCCGTAGCCGAAGTCCATGGTCACGTCGCGCACCTGGGTGCCGGCACCGGGAACCTTCGACCCGAACCGGATCGTGACGCCCTCGTCGGGCTGCACCCGGATCACCAGGGCGTTCTGCCCGAGCTCCGAGGTGCGAGCCAGCAGATGCTGCGGGGCGCGCTTGAAGACGACGGCGATCTCGGTGACACGGCGACCGAGCCGCTTGCCGGTGCGGAGGTAGAACGGCACCCCGGCCCAGCGGCGGTTCGCGATCTCGAGCTTGACGGCGGCGTAGGTCTCGGTCGTGGAGCCGGGGTTCATCCCGTCCTCCTCAAGGAAACCGTTCACCTTCTCGCCGCCCTGCCAGCCTCCGGCGTACTGGCCGCGCGCCGTGGCGAGCGACAGATCCGCCGGCAGCTGCACGGCCTCGAGCACCTTCTCCTTCTCGGCGCGGAGGTGCTCGGCGGAGAGGCTGATCGGCTCCTCCATCGCGGTCAGAGCCAGCAGCTGCAGCAGGTGGTTCTGGATGACGTCGCGTGCGGCGCCGATGCCGTCGTAGTAACCGGCACGGCCACCCACGCCGATGTCCTCGGCCATCGTGATCTGCACGTGGTCGATGTGGTTGCGATTCCAGATCGGCTCGTACAGCTCGTTGGCGAAGCGCAGCGCCAGGATGTTCTGCACCGTCTCCTTGCCGAGGTAATGGTCGATGCGGAAGATCGAGTCCGCCGGGAACGCCACCTCGAGCGCACGATTGAGCGCCCGGGCCGACTCCAGGTCGTTGCCGAACGGCTTCTCGATGACCACACGGCGCCAGCACTGATCGTCATCGCTCGCGTCGCCGACCAGGCCGGAGTCCTTGAGCTGGCGGGCGACGATCGGGAAGTCCTTCGGCGGGATGGACAGGTAGTAGGCGTGGTTGCCCATGGTGCCGCGCTCGACGTCGAGCTTCTCGACGGTCTCGCGCAGCCGGCGGAACGAGTCCGGGTCGTCGAACGTGCCCTGCACGAACCGGATGCCCTGCAGCAGCTGCTGCCAGGTCTCCTCGCGGAACGGCGTGCGCGCATGCTGCTTGACCGCCTCGTACACGACCTGCGCGAAGTCCTGGTCCTCCCAGTCGCGACGGGCGAAACCCACCAGGGCGAACCCGGGCGGCAGCAGACCGCGGTTGGCGAGGTCGTACACGGCGGGCATGAGCTTCTTGCGGGACAGATCGCCGGTGACCCCGAAGATCACCAGGGCGCTGGGCCCGGCGATCCGGTTCAGGCGACGATCGTCGGGGTCGCGCAGCGGATTGTGCCCGCGCGAGATGGATGCTGTCATCGGTAGAGTGCCTCGATCGGTGTCACGGTGTCAGTGGATCACTGGGCGGCTTCGAAGAGCGCCATCACGTCGGCGGACGCGTCGGCGATCGTCAACGATACGACCGGGCGGCCGTGCTGCGCGAGCACGGCGGCGTCACCGGCGGCCTGCGCCTCGATGAGCTGCCCGCACGTGAACGGACGGTCGGGGATCTCCAGGTCCACGTCGGTGCGCTCCAGGATCTGCAGGAAGACCCCCTGCGCCGGACCGCCCTTGTGGTACTGCCCGGTGGAGTGAAGGAAGCGCGGGCCCCACCCGAAGGTCGCGGGGCGACCGGAGTCGGCGGCGACCATCTCGCGCAGCCCCTGCAGCTGAGGCAGGTCGAGACGGTCGACGTAGGCCTGCACCGCGACGTAGCCGTCGGCGGGGAGCTGCGCCCACAGAGCGTCCAGAACGCCCGCGATCGTGCCGGAGGAGGCGAGTGCGGGGTTGGAGACCCGCACCTCGATGCCGTCCTCGACGAACGCCGGGGGAGCGGTCTCGGGGCGAGCGTCGAGCAGACCGCGCGCCGCGATCTTCGCCGATTCCACGTCGGGCTGGTCGAAGGGGTTGATGCCGAGCAGGTACCCGGCGATCGCAGTGGCGTACTCCCAGACCAGGAACTGCGCGCCGAGGGTGCCGCTGACGAGGATCTCGCCCTTGTGGCGCTCGGGCAGGTGGAACTCGTCCGCGTCGTCGACCAGACGCACCAACTGCAGGTCGGCCGGCTTGTTCTCGACCTCGGGCGAGACGGGCAGCAGGACCACGGGCAGGATGCCGGTGCCGCCCTTCCCGGTGGACTCCGCGATGAGCTGCTCGATCCAGTCGGGCAGTCCCACGATGTGGGTGCCGTCGGTGATCAGGCCGAGCTTGTCCGGTCGCGGGTCGCCTCCGACGATGGCCGCGGCCAGACGCAGAGCGGGGTTGGACGCGCTGTCGAGGGCGAGCTCGAGGATCAGCGCCTCGGCCTCGTCAAGGAGTTCGGAGATGTCGGCTCCGGCGAGACCGGAGGGCACCAGACCGAATGCGGTGAGCGCCGAGTAGCGGCCCCCGACGTTCGGGTCGGCGTTGAAGACGCGGTAGCCCGCCTCACGGGCAGACGCGTCCAGCGGCGAACCGGGATCGGTCACCACGACGATGCGCTCGGCCGGGTCGATGCCGAGATCGCGGAAGGCGGCCTCGAAGGCGCGGCGCTGCGAGTCGGTCTCGACGGTGGAGCCGGACTTCGACGACACCACGAGCGCGGTGCGCGCGAGGTCCGCGTCCAGCGCGGCCAGGACCTGCCCGGGCGCGGTGGAGTCCAGGATCGTCAGCGGAACGCCGGCGGTCTGCGTGATCACCTCCGGTGCGAGCGAGGACCCGCCCATGCCGGCGAGCACGAACCGGTCTACGCCCTTGGCGGCGAGCGTCTCGCGCAGCGCGGTGATCTCGTCGACCAGCGGCCGCGAGTTGGCGACCGCCTCGAGCCAGCCGAGACGGATGGAGGCCTCGGCCTCGGCATCCGGTCCCCACAGGGTCGGGTCGCCGCTGGTGAGCCGGGTCGCGATGAGCTCGGCGACCAGGCGCGGCACCGTCTCCTCGACGGCCGCGGCCGCCGCGCCCGAGACGTGGACCGCGACGCTCATCGGGCGGCCTCGAGGCCGGCGGCGACCTGGGTGAGCAGGTCGTGCCACGAGTCGATGAACTTCGCCACGCCCTCGTCCTCGAGCACCTGGGTGACGTCGTCGAAGTCGACGCCGACGGCCTTCAGCCCTGCGAAGACCTCGCGGGAGGCGTCGTAGGTCGAGGAGACGGTGTCTCCGGTGACGACGCCGTGGTCGAAGGTCGCCTCGAGGGTCTTCTCCGGCATGGTGTTCACGACGCCGGGGGCGACCAGCTCGGTCACGTACAGGGTGTCGGGCAGTGCGGGGTCCTTCACACCGGTCGAGGCCCACAGCGGCCGCTGCAGGGTGGCACCGGCATCCAGCAGCGCCTTGGCGCGGTCGCCGGCGAAGCTCTGCTCGTAGAGCTCGTACGCGAGACGTGCGTTCGCCAGACCGGCCTTGCTCTTGAGCGCGGCGGCCGCGTCGGTGCCGATCGCGGCGAGACGCTTGTCGGTCTCGGTGTCGACGCGGGAGACGAAGAACGACGCGACCGAGTGGATCGTCGACAGGTCGATGCCCGCAGCCTTCGCGGTCTCCAGACCGGTCAGGTACGCGTCGATGACCTCGGCGTAGCGCTCAAGGCTGAAGATCAGGGTGACGTTCACGCTGATGCCGGCGCCGATCGTCGCGGCGATGGCCGGCAGACCGGCCTTGGTCGCGGGGATCTTCACCAGCAGGTTCGGGCGGTCGACCCGCTCCCACAGCTCCTTTGCCTGCGCGATGGTGCCCTCGGTGTCGTGGGCGAGGTCGGGGGAGACCTCGATCGACACGCGTCCGTCGACGTGTGAGGAGGCGTCGTAGACGGGGCGGAACACGTCGAGCGCGTCACGCACGTCCTGCGTGGTCGCCGCGAAGACCGCGTCGACGGCGGATGCTCCGGATGCCGCCAGCTCGTGCACCTGCGCGTCGTAGGAGGTGTCGTCGGGGTTGGTCATCGAGTTCGCGAAGATCGTCGGATTGGTGGTGACACCGACGACGTTGCGGCTCTCGATGAGCTGCTGCAGGTTGCCCGAGTGGATGCGGGTGCGGGACAGGTCGTCGAGCCAGATGCTGACGCCGGCGGCCGAGAGGTCTGCGGTGGGGGTGCTCATGCGTTCTCCTTGATGCTCTCGCGCGCCGCCTCGACGACGGCCTCGGCGGTGATGCCGAACTTCTGGAACAGGGTCTTGTAGTCGGCGGAGGCGCCGAAGTGGTCGATACCGATCGAGCGGCCGCGATCGCCGACGATTCCGCGCCAGCTGAGCACTGATCCGGCCTCGACCGAGACACGGGCGGTGACGGACTTCGGCAGCACGCTCTCGCGGTACGCCTCGTCCTGCTCGGCGAACCACTCCAGCGACGGCGCCGACACCACGCGGGCGTTCACGCCCTCGGCGGCGAGGGTCTCGCGGGCGGCGACGGCCAACTGCACCTCGGAGCCGGTGCCGATGAGGATGACGTCCGGGGTGCCGCTCGGCGCCTCGGCGAGCACGTAGGCGCCCTTCGCGGTGTTCGCCGCGGAGGCGAACACGTCGCCGGACGCGGCACCCTCACCACGCGCGAACACCGGGATGTTCTGGCGGGTCAGCGCGATGCCGGTGGGGCCGCCGTGCCGGCTGAGGATCTCGAGCCAGGCGGCCGCGGTCTCGTTGCCGTCGGCGGGGCG
>JAITUD010000318.1 GCA_031286555.1 Microbacterium sp.
CGCGGGAGCGCACCGTCGGGGCATCCTCAGCTCTGGGCACGGCGCTCGTTCTCCTCGCGCCAGCCGGCCTCCTTCTGGATCCACTCGTTGTCCTCGGGGAAGTCCGACAGCTCGGTCACGCGACGCACCTCGAGGTACGAGCCGGGTCCGAGCGGCGCGCGCTTGGCCCACTCGGCGGCCTCTTCGCGGGTGGACACCTCGATGATCCAGAAGCCGTTGAACAGCTCCTTGGTCTCGCCGTAGGGGCCGTCGGTGATCAGCGGCGCCTCACCGGAGAAGTCCACGACGAAGCCCTCCTCGGCATCCGTCAGGCCTTCGCCACCGATCATCACGCCGGCCTTCAGCATGGACTCGTTGTACTTCCCCATCGCCTCGATGACCTGCTCGAAGGGGATGTCGTGGTATGCCTCGACGCCCGCGTCGTCCGCGCGCATGATGAGCATGTACTTCATGATGATCTCCTCGATCTCGGGGCCGTGTCTCGACCCTCTCACTCAGGACGTCGAACGAGAAGACACCGGATCGACATCCGGGCAGAAACTTTTCTAGGATTCCTGGATGAGCCTTGTCGGGGACGTGCAGGACGCGCTGCGGGCCGCCGCCGATCCGGCACTCGCGCCGGGTCAGCAGGCGTACATGAAGTCGGCGATGCCGTTCCTCGGTGTGCGGGTCCCCGAGGTGCGGCGGCTGGCGCGCGCGCTCGCGCGGCAGGAGACGGATGCCTGGGCCCTGCGCTCCGCCGCGCTGGAGCTGTGGCGGGAGGCCCGGCATCGCGAGGAGCGGTACGCGGCGCAGGCGCTGATGGCGCTGCCGCCGCTGCGCGGCCGCCTGGACATGCTGGACGTGCACGAGGAGATGGTGCGCACGGGGGCGTGGTGGGATCACGTCGACGACGTCGCGCACCGGCTCGCCGACCTGCTCGACGCGCACCCGGCCGAGATGGCGGTCGAGCTGCGGGTCTGGTCGGGCGACGAGGACTTCTGGACGCGTCGCGTCGCGATCATCTCCCAGCTGGGGCGGCGGGACCGGGTGGATCGCGGGCTGCTGACGGATGCGATCGAGCCGAACATCGCCGATCAGGAGTTCTTCATCCGCAAGGCGATCGGCTGGGCGCTGCGCGACCTGGGCAGGCACGACCCGGACTGGGTGCGGGCCTTCGTCGCGCAGCATCCGGATCTCTCACCGCTGTCACGGCGCGAGGCACTCAAGCACCTCTCCCCCGGGTCCTGAGCCCACGGGTTCCAGAGCCCCGGGTCCTGAGCGAGCGGTGGTCGTTGAGCGAGCGCAGCGAGTCGAAACGCAGAGACGAAGGGCGTGTCAGCCGATCAGCTCGACGGCCGCGCGGATCGCATCGGCGGATGCCGCGAACCGGGCCTCCTCGTCGGCGGACATCGGCGTCTCCGTCAGCGGGATCGCGCCCGAGGCCGAGACGACCGACGGGACCGACAGTGCGACCCCGCTGACGCCGTGTACGTCGTCGAGCACGGTCGAGACCGGCATCACGGCGTGCTCGTCGTGCAGCACGGCCTCGGCGATGCGCGCGGCGCTGAGGCCGATCGCCAGGTTGGTCGCGCCCTTGCCACGGATGACCGTGTAGGCGGCATCCCGCACATCGATCGCGATCTCGTCGAGCTCGGTCTGCGTGAAGACCTCGCCGCCGCGCCAGTCCAGGATCGGCACCGGACCGATCCGGGCATTCGACCAGAGCGGGAACTCGGTGTCGCCATGCTCGCCGACGATGTCGGCGTGCACGCTGGCGATGTTCACGCCTGCCCGCTGCGCGAGGCGCCAGCGCAGGCGCGAGGTGTCGAGGACAGTGCCGGAACCGAAGACCCGGGATGCCGGCAGACCGGTGATGTCGCGCGCGACGACCGTCATCACGTCGGCCGGGTTGGTCACGATGACGAAGACGGCGTCGGGCGCCTGGTCGAGCAGCACCGGCATCAGGCTGCCCAGGATGCGGGCGTTGGTGCCGGCGAGCTCCATGCGGGTCTGCCCCGGCTGCTGCTTGGCGCCGGCGGTCACGACGATGACGTCGCTTCCCGCGACCACGGCGGGGTCGGATCCTCCGGAGACGAGCGACTTCGTGAACTGCGTGCCGTGCGAGAGGTCGAGCACTTCGGCGTCGACCTTCTCGGTCGCGATGTCGTAGAGCGCGATCTCGGAGGCGCTGCCGCGCGACAGCGCCGCGTACGCGACGCTCACCCCCACGCTCCCCGCGCCGACGACGGTCAGTTTCGTGCGTCCGTTAGCCATGTCTTCATCCTGCCGGACTCGCCCCGTCCGCGGCATCCCCGACGCCCGGACAATCTTCGGCAGAACTGGCAGCAGCGCGGACTTCTGCAACATCGCGGACCAGTTCTCCAGGATCTCCCCGCGTTCTGCAGTTCTCCGAGGCCCTGCTTCGCGGAGAAGGCGGTGTCGCGGGCTCCTAGGCTAGGCGCGTGACGACAGACGGACGACGTGTGGTGTTCTGGGACTTCGACGGCACGCTCGCCGTGCGCGAGGGCATGTGGTCGGGGAGCGTCGTCGACGCGCTGCGATCGGTCGATCCCACGATCGCGGTCGATCCCGAGCTGCTCCGGCCGCACCTGCGCAGCGGCTTCCCCTGGCACGAGCCCGAGGTCGTGACCGCTCCCCCTCTGTCTGCGGAGGCCTGGGGGGCCAGGCTGGCACCGGTCTTCACGCGCGCGCTGCTGGCGCAGAACGTCCCCGAGGAGGTCGCGTCCGCGGCATCCGCCCGCGTGCTCGACGAGTACTACCGGGTCGAGCCGTGGCGGGTGATCGACGGCACCGAGGAAGCTCTGCGGCGGACGGCGGATGCGGGATACGACAACGTCATTCTCAGCAACCACGGCCCCGGACTGCCCGATCTCGTCGACGCTCTCAGCCTGTCGCCGCTGATCGCTCTGACGATCACAAGTGCGGCGGTCGGCGTCGAGAAGCCGAATCCGCTGCTGTTCGCGCACGCGCTGCGAGTGACGGATGCCGGTGATGACACCTGGATGGTCGGCGACAACCCCGTCGCCGACGTCGCCGGCGCGCGTCGCGCCGGCATCCGCGCTCTCCTCGCCGACGGCATCTACCCCGATTCCCGCGGCCTGACCACTCTCCAGGCCGCCCACCACATCATCACGACCGCCGCTGACCCGGCATGATCTCGGAGATCAGCACGATCTCGGAGACTCCTCGCGGCATCCCTCCGAGACCTCGCAGTTCTCCGAGATCCTGCCCCAGGCGCACGCCGCGCAGCGGCCGTGAAACCCCCCTGCCCCCACAAACGCCTTCCGCCCCCACACCAGAGGCATGAGGGCGGAGGGATCGTCGCCGGAGCGAGCATCGGGGAGGAGCGAAGCGGAGGGGCCCCGCTCTGCGAGCGCAGGCGACGATCCCGTAGCCCGCCACCCCGATCGAACGAGGGGCGCGGAC
>JAITUD010000341.1 GCA_031286555.1 Microbacterium sp.
CGACTGCAGATCGCGTTCGGCGACGAGTTCGACTCGCCCGAGCCGGCGTTCGAAGTGCTGCTGCCCCGTTTCCGCAGGTTCCTCGCGCATCCGGCGGCGTTCGCCCTGCTCGCGAGGGATGCCGGAGTGGTCGTCGGCTACGCCGTCGTCGCCCTGCGGCCCGCGATCTACAACGAGGGCGGGTACGTCGCCACGCTCGACGAGCTCTACGTGCGGCCGGAACGCCGCTCGCAGGGCATCGGCGCCGTGCTGCTGGACCGCGCAGTGCGGGAGTCGCGCGCGCGGGGTGCGGGCGAGATGCACATCAATGTCGACTCGGTCGACGTCGACGCCCGCCGCTTCTACGAGCGGCACGGCTTCCGCAACTCGCTGCCGGGCACTGATGACGCGGTGCTCTGGTACTTCGCGGAGTGGGACGAGGGCTGAGCCGCCTCAGGCCGTGGCGACGACCGAGGCGGTCTGGGCGCGGTCGAAGGACTCTCGGGCGTACGCGATCTGGTCCTGGTGCTCCTCGGTCCAGTCCACCAGCGTCTGCACGGTGCGGTGCAGCGTGCTGCCCATCGTGGTGAGACGGTACTCCACACGCGGAGGCACCTCGGCGTAGATGGTGCGGTGCACGAGGCCGTCCCGCTCGAGATTGCGCAGTGTGACCGTCAGCATCCGCTTGCTGACTCCGTGGATCTCACGGCCGAGCTCGCCGAAGCGCATCGACCTGGTGTCGAGCAGGGCGATCACGAGCAGTGACCACTTGTCGGCGATGCGGTCCAGGATCTGGCGCACTTCGCAGTCCTCGCGCACGTCCCACTGGAACGGGTCACCGGCCTCGACGCAGTCCCGTCCGGCGGGGGTGGGTACTTCGAGGGAACCCGGGAACGTTGAAGTGCCTTCTTGTGCCATGCCCCAATGGTGACTGAACATGATCGAGGTTACAAGAGGTAACCGTGAATCGATTCGTGATCGAGGAGACGAACGTGACTGATCTGAAGAACCCCGCGCTGCCGGCGGTGGTCGCCGCGAAGGGGGCGTGGGGCGTGCTGGCGGTCGTGACCGGCGCACTGTTCCTGGAGGGCATCGACGTCGCCATGCTGAACGTCGCCGTGCCCAGCATCGCCGCCGACATCGGCCTGGCGACCGGCTCCGCCCACTGGATCATCAGCGCCTACGTGCTCGCCTACGGCGGGTTCATGATCCTCGGCGGCCGGGTCGCGGATCTGCTCGGCCGCCGCCGGGTGTTCCTCACGGCTCTCGCCGTGTTCGCCGCCTTCTCCGCCGTGGGCGGCTTCGCGCAGGACTCCTGGATGCTGATCGCCGTGCGCCTGGTGACCGGGGCAGCAGCCGGGTTCATGACCCCCGCCGGATTCAGCCTGCTGACGACGAGCTTTCCCGAGGGGGAGCGGCGGGGCAGGGCGCTGGCGATCTACGGTGCGATCGGCGCCGCGGGGTTCTACCTCGGCGTCGTCGCGGGCGGGGTGATCGCATCCTTCGGCTGGCGCTGGGTGTTCTTCGTGCCCGCTGTGATCGCCCTCGTCTTCCTCGCGCTGGGCGCGCGCAGCGTCCCCCGTTCGGATGCCGGCACCCGGGCGCCGCGCGGCAGCTTCGACGTCGGCGGCGCCGTGACGCTGACGGCGGCGATGATGTCGTTCATCTACGGCGTGGTCACCGTCGGGGAGCATCCTGCTGATCTGTTCGGCTATGGGGCCCTCGTGCTGTCCGTCCTGCTGTTCGGGGCCTTCCTGGTGATCGAGCGGCGCGCCGCCGACCCGCTCGTACCGGCGGGCGTGCTGACGCAGGGCCGGCTGCCGTGGATGAGGGTGGTCGGCATGCTGTTCATCGGCGGATTCTTCGCCTGGCAGTTCCTGCTCACGCTGTTCCTGCAGCAGCACCTGGGGTGGGGGCCGCTGGAGACCGGACTCACCTTCACGGCCATGGGCGTCGAGCTGCTGATCGCGCCGACCCTCACACCGCGGATCGCCGCTCGTTTCGGAAACCTGGCCACTCTGATCGCCGGCCTGGTGTCGATCTCGGTGGCGTTCCTGCTCACGCTGCGGCTGCACGGCTCGGCCGGCTTCTTCGACCTGCTGCCCTCCCTGATCCTGGTCGGCGTCGCGTTCGCGCTCATCTACGGCCCGCTGACCGCCGCCGCGGTCGAGGGCGTCGACGAGGAGCAGCATGGCGTCGCCGGGGGCATCGTCTACACCGGTTTCCAGTTCGGCGCCGCACTCGGGGTGTCGATCGTCACGATCGTGCTGCTGGCCGGCGGGGGAGACCCGAGCGGCGCCGACTACACACGAGCCCTGTGGGTGCCCTTCGCCGCAGTGGTCGCCGGGTTGGTGGTGGCGATGGTCGCGCGGTTCACTTCCCGCGCGGCTGGAGTTCGCTGATCGACGCCCAGTCGTCGTGCGCGAGGCCGTCCCGGATGGCCTGCTCGAAGACCGTGCGGAGCAGTTCGCCGACCGGCAGCGGGACCTCGTGTTCCGCTGCCGTGTCGAGCGCGAGTCGGAGGTCCTTCTGACCGAGCTCCGTGGTGAACCCGGCGGGCTGGTACCGCCGGTCGGCGATCAGCATTCCGTAAGAGGAATACACCTGACCGGGGAACAGCGTCGTGGTGAGCAGCTCCACCAGCTGATGCGCGTCGACGCCGCTGGCCTCGGCCAGGCTCACCGCTTCGCCGAGGGACTGGATCGCCGCGGCGATCAGATAGTTGCCGAGGATCTTCACCAGGTTCGCCTGCTCAGGGGCATCCCCGAGCCGCCACGTGCGCGTGCCGATCACGTCGAGGAGCGGCTGCACGCGGTCGATCAGATCGCCGGGTCCCGCGGCCAGAACATTGAGGTTGCCGGCCTCGGCGACCGGAACCCGCCCGAACACAGGAGCGGCGATGTAACCCATGCCGCTTGCGGCATGCACCTCGGTCGCGCGGCGTGCGAGCGCCGTGCTGACCGTCGCGAGGTTCACGTGCACGGCATCCGCCGGGGCCTCCGCGAGCACGCCCGAGTCGAGGAACGTCGCGGCGACAGCGGCATCGTTCGACAGCAGCGAGAAAACGGTGCCCGACTGCAGTGCCTCGGTGACGGTCGCCGCAGCGCGGGCTCCCTCTGCGACGAGCTCGGCGACCGGTTCGGGCGAGCGGTTCCAGACCGTGACCTCCTGTCCGGCGGCGAGAAGGTTGCGGGCGATCGGGCGCCCCATGGCCCCGAGACCGACGACGGCGATGCTGCTCATACCGGCCACCCTACTGGCGCCACGCACCTGGTGCCCGGCCGGGCCGGCGACGTACGGTGGACGCGTGAGCACCCCCTTCCCCGCATCCGTCTACTCCGCCCGCCTCGACCGTGCCCGTGCGCTGACCGCCGACGCCGGCCTCGACGCGATCGTCGTCGGGCCGGGGCCTGATCTGACGTATCTTGTCGGCGTCGAGGGCGACACCATCGAGCGGCTGACCGCGCTGGTCATCCCCGCCGACGGGGATCCGACCGTCGTCGTACCGCGCATGGAACTCGCGAAGGTGCGCGACACCGCCGTCGGCGCGCTCGGTCTGGCGATCGCGGACTGGGTGGACGGTGAAGACCCCTATGCCCTCGTGACAGCGGCGATGGGCGGATCGGTCTCCCGCTTCGGTGTCGCGGACGCGCTTCCCGCCCTCCATGTGATCCCGCTGACGGACCGCCTGGACGTGCGTCCTGAGCTGGCGACTCCGGTACTGCGCGAGAGTCGCATGATCAAGGATGCCGCCGAGGTGGCCGAGCTCCGCCGTGCCGGCGACGCGATCGACGCCGTGCACCGCCGTGTTCCCGCCCTGCTGCGGGCCGGCCGCACCGAGCGCGAGGTCGCCGCGGACATCGCCGCCGCGATCGTCGAGGAAGGGCATCGCACCGTCGAGTTCGTGATCGTCGGATCGGGGTCGAACGGCGCCGATCCGCACCACGAGGTGTCGGACCGGGTCATCCAGGACGGTGACGTGGTCGTCGTCGACATCGGCGGCGCCGTGCCGGCCGGGTACAACTCCGACAGCACGCGCACTTACGCCGTCGGGACTCCGGACGCCGAGGCCGCGCGCCGGATCGCCGTGCTGGTCCGCGCCCAGCAGGCCGCCGTCGATGCGGTGCGCCCCGGCGTCACCGCAGAGCAGGTGGATGCCGCAGCCCGGGACGTGCTCGCCGCGGAGGGTCTGGCCGACGCGTTCCTGCACCGGACCGGTCACGGCATCGGCGTCACGACGCACGAGGAGCCGTACATCGCACCCGGCAACGCGCTGCCGCTGCGCGAGGGGATGGCGTTCAGCATCGAGCCGGGGATCTACTTCCCCGGCGAGTGGGGTGCCCGCATCGAGGACATCGTCGTCGTCACCGCCGACGGCTGCGTGAACCTCAACAACACCCCGCACGACCTGACTCCGGCCGGCCACGGGATGGACTGACGGGCCGCCCGGCTCAGGAGGCCGCGCCCTACTGCCTCCCCATGACTGCCTGGTGCAGATGCTGCGGGTCGACGAGGTGATCATGCATGTCGTCGCCTCCGACGATCTCGACCCAGCGGATCGCGCCGGTGAAGTCATTGCCGGTCGCGGCGTAGTCGTCCGAGACGGCGGTGCCGGCATCACGGCCGACATCGTTGGTCTCGTCGAGGTTGAACGAGGTGAAGTGCGTCCGCTCGACGCGCCCGTTCGCGACCGGGTCACCGTCGACGTACAGCGTGACGGCGCCGCCCGTGCCCGGGCCGCCGCCGTCGTAGGCGAACTCCATTCGCAGCTGGTGCTGCCCCTCGGGCAGCACCTCGGCCGCCTTCACCTTGGTGAGCTGATAGCCGACGAAGTTGTACGCATATGAGGGCCGGCCCTCATGCAGATAGAGAGACCAGCCCCCGGTGATGCCGCCCTGCGCGATGACGACTCCCTCCGCTCCGCCGGCGGGCACCACGACCTCTGCTGTGACGCTGTGGGAGCGGTTCTTGATGTTGATCATGTTGTCCTCGCTGATCGACCGCATCCCGGGATAGAGGATCTGCGTGTCCCCCTCGAGAAGCTCGGGGCGACCCGCGATGCCGGGCTGAAGTCGCTCCAGGAGCCGATCGTCGAGCGGGAACACGTTGTACTTCGCCGCCTCGATCGTGAAGAGCTGCTGCAGCTGCGCGAGCTTCTCCGGTTGCTCCGACGCGAGGTCGTGCGCCTGGGTCCAGTCGGTGTTCCCGTCGTACAGCTCCCACACGTCGTCCTCGAGGGCGCCGACGCTGCCGTAGAAGATCCACGGGGTACGGTGCTTCGTGACCGCCGACCATCCCTGGTGGTAGATGCCCCTGTTGCACACCATCTCGAAGTACTGGGTGGCGTGGCGCTCGGGCACGGCGCCGTCATCGAACGTGTAACTCATGCTGGTGCCGTGCATCGGCTCCTGAGTGACGCCGTGGACTGTGCGGGGGACGGGCAGGTGCGCGGCCTCGAGAACGGTCGGCGCCACATCGATGACATGCGCGAACTGCGAACGGAACTCGCCCTTCGCCGTGATACCCGCCGGCCAGTGCACGATCGTCGCGTTGCGGGTGCCGCCCCAGTGCGAGGCGACCTGCTTCGTCCACTGATACGGCGTGCAGAACGCATGCGCCCAGCCGACGGCGTAGTGCGGGTAGGACTCGGGTCCACCCCACTTGTCGACGCGTTCGACCATGGCGTCCACCGTCTGCACGTCGCCGGCTCCGTTCGGCTCGACCATCGCCATGAAAGTCCCGTGCAGGCCGCCCTCGGCGGAGGCGCCGTTGTCGCCGATGATGTAGTACACCAGCGTGTTCTCCAGCTCGCCGAGCTCTTCGATCGCATCGACCAGGCGCCCGACCTCGTGGTCGGTATGAGCGAGGAAGCCTGCGTAGTTCTCCGCCTCACGGCGCAGCACGACCTTGAGGTCGTCCGGCATGTCGTCCCATGCCGGGACCTCCGACGGACGCTGTGTGAGGGAAGCATCCGGGCCGATGGCACCGAGCTCCTTCTGCTTCGCGAACGTGTGCTCGCGCAGGGCATCCCAGCCGTCGTCGAACTGACCGCGGAACTTCTCCGCCCATTCCGCCGGTGCATGGTGCGGCGCGTGGGTCGCCCCCGTGGCGAAGTAGGTGAAGAACGGCTTGTCCGGTGCGAGGGCCTTCTGCTCGCGAATCCAGGTGATCGCGTGGTCGGTCATGTCGACGGTGAAGTGATACCCCTCCTCGGGCGTCTTCGGCGGATCGACGGGGGTCGTGCCGTGGTGAAGCGCGGGGTACCACTGATTCGTCTCACCGCCGATGAACCCGTAGAACTCCTCGAACCCGTTGCCAGGGCTGGGCCACCGGTCGAACGGTCCTGCCGGGCTGGTCTCCCACTGCGGCACCTCGTGGCACTTTCCGAAGTGCGCGGTGGCGTAGCCGTTCAGGCGCAGGATCTCCGCCATCGGCTGAGCACTGTTCGGTCGCACAGAGGAATACCCGGGAGCGCTCGTCGCCATCTCGGTGATGCCGCCCATCCCGACGGCGTGGTGATTGCGCCCCGACAGCAGCGCGGCACGGGTCGGTGAGCACAGCGCGGTCGTGTGAAAGCGGTTGTATCTCAACCCGCCCGCTGCGAGGCGCTCCGCCGTGGGCATCGGCACCGGACCTCCGAACGCGCTCGAGGCACCGAAGCCGACATCGTCGAGCATCACGATGAGCACGTTGGGCGCACCCGCCGGTGGGCGGAGTCGGGTGATCGGCGGGAAGACCGCCGCCGAGTCCTTCGCATCGAAGACCGTCGGCAGCGCCGAGCGCTGATCCGGGATCGGCAGCGTAGCGCGCTGCGAGTCGTCAATCGCCATTGCATTCCCCTCGCCATCACAGACGTGGGGCGGCACCCGCCCACGTGCTGCTCACATTACGGAGAAGATGCTCGCGCCGGAATACCCTTCGGAGCCGGCAGAGACCGGGAGGATGCTCAGACCGACCGGACGATGGCGCTGCCGATCACGTCGCCCTGCGGGCCCATGACGGTGATGGTGACCGTCGTGCCCGTCTGACCGGTGGTGTTGACGCCGAACCCGTTGGGGTCGATGCCGGTGAGCGTGACCGTCAGCTGCGGGGATGGTCCCTGAGTGGGAGAGACCTCGGCGACGACGGCACCGGAGAGCCTCCACCCGTCGTAGATGGCGAAGGCGTCTCCGCCACCGGAGGTGCGGTCGATGAGGATGGTCGCGGTGGTCCCGGGCTGGAAGTCGACCGTGCTGTTCGGATCGGGCACGGCGGTGAACGCCCACGGGCTGCCGGCGGCCCCGACGGCCGGGTCCGCGGCGATCCGCACGGCGGGGTCTCCGCTTGCGGCCCTGGCCGGCATGGCCACCGCGGCCGCGATGATCGGGACCGACCATGCGGCCGCCTTCACGATCGTGCGGCGGTCCGGTCCGGAAAGGTTGTGGGACTGCTCGGCCTGGTCGTGCTCAGTCATCTGGTTCCGCCCTCGTCGATGTGTCGATGCGCGTCCCCAGATGGCGCCGTGGTGCAGTGGCCCTCCCCGGCCCTGCACGAGCAGTCTTACACAACCATCGGTCGCGGTCAGGCTGCCGCGGCGTTGGCCCCGCCCTCGGAGACCGCCGGGGCATCCGGCCAGGTGCGAGACGCCTTGCGGAACAGCAGGAACGCGATGGCGGTCACGATGATCATCATCATCGCGGCCGGCAGGCTCGCCTCGGTGCCGAACTCGCCACCGGTCAGCCAGTCCGGTGCCCCTTCAGCGGGGGAGAGGTACACCAACGACACGTCCTTGCCGGGAAGGCCCGAGACAGGGATGCCCCAGATGTTGCCCATCGCCCAGTTCCAGCCGGCGTGGAAGCCGGCGATCAGCCAGAGCGAGCGCTGCCAGAACATCACCAGAGCAGCGGTCACCGCGAACCCGAAGATCACGATGAACGCAAGAGGCTTGTTGAGCACGCCGTGCAGGATCGTGAAGAAGAACGCGGGCAGCAGGATCGCCAGCCACGCGGGGAACTTCGTGGCGTTGTTCTGCGTCAGGAATCCGCGCATCAGGACCTCTTCGCTGCCGCCCTGCACGACGAACGCCAGCACGAGCGCAAGAACCAGAGCGAGTGCCGGACCGCCGGAGAACGAACCCGAAGGCCCGTCCACGAGCTGGTAACCGCCGCTGGCCCAGAGCACGAGAACCGGCAGCGAGATCACCACCGCACCGATGACGATGCCGAGCAGCAGCTTGAGCACGCCCTTGCCGGGGTTGCGGAACCCGAGGGTCTTGATGCTGCGGCGCTCGTAGAGCCAGACCCACAGGAAGACCGCGAGGATGACCAGCGCGTCCGCGCCCAGCTCTGCCCACTGCGCCTCCGGGGAGCCTTCCTTCGGCTGGAGGATTCCATTGAACAGGGCGATGCCGCCCACCTGAACGGCGAAGATGCACAGCAGGGTGATGATGTACGCCAGCCACCACGGGGTGACTCTCTTGCCGGTGAGGGCATCCAGGGCGGTGGGCGACTGCTTGAGCGACATGCGCGATCCGATCTATGAGTGGGGGGTGCTCTGCGCATCAGAGTAGTGGCGGCTGCGCCAGGTGCAGTGCGGAGTCGACCGGGGCTACATCAGCGCCGCACCGACGGCGCCACCTGTGACGATCAGGAAGATGAATCCGACCCAGTCGTGCAGAAGGTGTACGCCGAAAGAGACCCAGATGTTCTTCGTCCGGATGTACGCGAGAGTCAGGATCAGACGCGAGATCGCGATCACCAGCAGCACCTGGATGATGTTCCAGTCGTACGCGGGCAGGTGGGCGAGACCGAACCAGATCGCACTGACGAACAGCGCGAGGACGACCGCGGGCCTGCGGCTCATCCCGGCCTTGTGGAACCAGTACAGCAGCGCGAGGAACGGCAGGATCGTGAACAGCTCCTCCCCGAGGATCTGGATGGCGGTGCCCACGAAGAAGGCAGTCATCTCCAGGGGTGACAGATCTGCGATTCCTGCGGTGGCGGCATCGGCGTTGGCCCCGAAGATCGACTTCACGATCACCCCCATGATCAGGGCCACGACGAGGTTGATCACCGCGAACAAGAGGATGACGCCGATGTCGGCACCCTTGACTGCGCGGAAGATCGCTCGCCAGTCCGGGCGCACCAGCAACGCGAACACCACCAGTTGGATGCCGGTGAAGAAGACCCTCGGGATCAGCAGCAGCAGTTGACTCTCGAAAGGAATCAATACCAGGACGAGGAACCCGACGATGCAGGAGAGGATGATGACGAGCCACTTCCATGTGGCGACCTCGACGGGAACCAGGTTGTAGAACGGAAAGTCCGCTCCCCCTCGCCGTTCGATCAGTCGTCCGAACCTCCGGTCTTTCGCAGACGCCGTCGCACTCATCAGCCCTCAGTTCCCCGGATCTCGTGCCCGCGTCCCCAGTCGAGGCGCGCTGCGCCGGCCCAGAATATCGGTGCGGTCAACCGCGAGGCAATGCGCCCCGGAACAGAAGAACCCCCGGCCGCTGGCCGGGGGTTCTGACTGTGGAGCCTAGGAGATTCGAACTCCTGACATCCTGCTTGCAAAGCAGGCGCTCTACCAACTGAGCTAAGGCCCCGAAGCGGGAGGAATCCCGCGGGGTATCCGCGAGCGGAGTGTGGGGCTACCAGGACTTGAACCTGGGACCTCTTCATTATCAGTGAAGCGCTCTAACCGCCTGAGCTATAGCCCCGTCAACCTCAAAGACTTTACCGGACTACGCCGGAAAATCCGAATCGAGGCCGACCCTCCCGATCAGCGGCTCGTCCGCAGGTTCGCCGTGCCCGCCGAAACCGACACCTCGACCCGGTTCGACGAGCTCGAGGACTCCCGCAGATCGCTGTTCAGCGTGCCCGCGGAGACGTTCTTCCGCACGTCGTACTCGTCATCGGGAACGGTCAGCGTCAGCTGTCCGGCAGACACATCCGCGGTCACGGT
>JAITUD010000410.1 GCA_031286555.1 Microbacterium sp.
TCGGCGGAGGACACCATCGGCACGATCAGGTTCTGGGCTCCGAGGTCGAGCACCTGCTTGATCGTCACCACGTCATTGAACGGAACGCGCACCACGGGCGTGATCGCGTAGCCGGCGACGACCTGCAGCTGCACCAGCACCGAGTCCAGCGTGTTCGCGGAGTGCTCCATGTCGACCAGCAGCCAGTCCAGTCCCGATCCCGCGGCGATCTCGGTCACCAGCGGCGAGCCGGTGCACGCCCACATGCCGACGAGGGCACGCTCGCTCTCGGCCAGACGCGCGCGGAAGGTGGGGGCCAGCTGCAATGCCATGGATGCTCCTCGATCGTCATTGAGGGGAGCGGTCGGTCACGACCGCCCACACCTATAGGGTAGAGGCGTCCGCGGGAGCCTGTCAGAGGCTGAGAGGGCCACGTGCCGACCGCTGAACCTGATACGGGTCATGCCGTCGTAGGAAAGGGCACGCAATGCGCATCGCTGTGATCGGCGCGGGGATCATCGGGCTGGCGACCGCCGCCGAGCTGGATCGCCGTGGCCACGACGTCATCGTGTTCGACCCCGAGCCGGCGAACGGCGCCAGCCGCGCCGCCGCCGGCATGCTGGCGGCCGCCGCTGAGGCGGCATGGGGGCAGGGCGGCCTGCTCCCGCTGGCGCGCACCTCCGCCGCACTGTATCCCGCGTTCGTCGCCGTGCTGGAGGCAGCCGTCGGGCGGGAGCTCGGATACGGCACGACCGGCACGCTCACGGTCGGAGTGGATGCCGCGGATCGCGCTGCGCTCTTCGAACTCGGTGAGATGCAGGCGGCGCACGCCGTGCCGGTGCAGCGTCTCACCGGCACTGCCGCGCGGGAGCTCGAACCCGCGCTCGGGCCCGCGGTGACATCCGCTGTGCTCGCCGGTGACGACCACAGCATCGATCCGCGTCGGGTCACCGACGCGCTGCGCGAGGTGCTCGGCGACCGCGTGCGCGAGGAGCAGGTGGTCGGCATCCTCCGTCGAGAGGGGCGGGTGACCGGCATCCGGCTCGCGAGTGGCGAGGACCTCCGTGCCGACGTCGTGGTCGCGGCCGCCGGGCTCGGAGCCGCCGGCATCGACGGTCTGCCCGGGCTGCCGCTGCGGCCGGTGTGGGGCGACATCCTGCGGCTGCGGGTGCCGGCAGCACTGCGGCCCCTGCTCACCCGCACCGTGCGCGCGCTGGCGCGCGGGCGCGCGGTCTATGTCGTGCCGCGCGACGACGGCACGGTCGTGCTGGGCGCCTCGGTGCGCGAGGGCGGCGTCGCCGGCGTGCAGGCGGGCTCGGTGCTCGCCCTGCTCCGCGACGCCGAGACGGTGCTGCCGGGGATCTCGGAGTGCGAGATCGTCGAGATGCTCGCCCGGCCGCGACCCGGCACACCCGACGCCCTGCCTCTGCTGGGCCGTCCAGAACCGGGGCTAGTGATCTCCACCGGCTACGACCGCCACGGCGTGCTGCTCACCCCGCTGGCCGCGACCCTCGGCGCCGACCTCGCCGAGGGGCTGCCGCTCGATCCCGCGACGGCCGCAGCCGTCGACCCCCTGCGCTTCGCCGCGGATGCCCGCACCCGCAGCTCCTCCGCAGACCTCACCCCTCCCGCGGTCGCCGCACTCGCCGGTGCCGGACAGAAAGGCCGATGATGACCACTGCCATCCAGGTGAACGGGGACGCGATCGACGCGCACCCCGACGACACCCTTCTCGACCTCGTCGTGCGCCTCACGGGGCACGCCCTTCACGACGACGGCTCGCGCGTCGATGGCGGGCGGCTCGGCGTCGCAGTGGCCGTGGGCGGTGCGGTGGTGCCGCGCAGCCGCTGGTCGGCACGCCCGCTCGCCGCAGGCGACGAGATCGAGATCGTCACCGCCGTCCAGGGCGGCTGAGGAGGAGCATCCATGAGCACCGTCACGCCCGAGGTCGTCGCCGACCCATTCCTCGTCGCGGGGGAGTCGTTCTCCTCCCGCCTGATCATGGGAACGGGCGGCGCGACCAGCCTCGCCCTTCTCGAGGATGCGCTCGTCGCCTCCGGCACCGAGCTCACCACCGTCGCGATCCGGCGGTTCTCGCCGGAGGGACGCGACTCGGTCTTCGCGCTGCTGGACCGCCTCGGCATCCGCGCCCTGCCGAACACCGCGGGCTGCTACACGGCGCGCGACGCCGTGCTCACCGCTCAGCTGGCCAGGGAGGCGCTGGAGACCGACTGGGTCAAGCTCGAGGTGATCGCCGATGAGGAGACACTGCTGCCCGACCCGATCGAGCTGTTCCGCGCCACCGAGCAGCTGGTCGCCGACGGATTCCACGTGTTCGCCTACACGAACGACGATCCCGCGCTGGCGCGGCGGCTGGAGGATGCCGGAGCAGCCGCCGTGATGCCCGCCGGCTCGCCCATCGGCAGCGGCCTGGGCATCCTGAACCCGCACAACATCGAGACGATCGTGCAGCGCGCGTCGGTGCCGGTCGTGCTCGACGCGGGCGTCGGCACCGCATCGGATGCCGCGCTCGCGATGGAGCTCGGGGTGGACGCCGTGCTGCTGGCCAGCGCGGTGACCAGGGCGCACGACCCGGCAGCCATGGCGCGGGCCATGAGAGGTGCGGTCGAGGCGGGCAGGGTCGCGCGGGGAGCAGGCCGGATTCCGCGCCGGCCGCTCGCCCTGGCATCCTCCGAGGCCGAGGGACTCATCGCCGCGAGGCCCTCGGAGGCCGACCTGTGAGCATCCCGCCGCT
>JAITUD010000424.1 GCA_031286555.1 Microbacterium sp.
GCGAGCTCGACCCCGAGCAGCAGCACGATGACGAGGGCGAAGATCCAGTACAGCTCGGTGACGTCGCCGACCTCGCCGGACTCGGCGTAGTCGGTCGTGGTCTTCGGCGCCTCGGGCAGTGTGATCTTCGCATCCGCGGTGCGGTGCTCGTACTTCACGCCGAGCTGGTCGGCGATCTTCTCGAGGTTCTTCTCGTCGATCACCGAGTGGGCCTTCTCGCCCTGGTACTCGATGTAGCCCGAGTTCGTGGTGCCGCGGCCGGTGGTGATCTTCATCGCCCCGCCGTCCTTCGTGCCGTAGCCGAGCACGGCGCCGGCATCGACGTACTTCTGCGCGGTTCCGAACGACTCCGGTTCGCTCGACGAGGTCTGCTCGCCGTCGCCCAGGTAGAACACCATCCGGGCTCTGCTCGGGGCGGCCTTCGCGGCCGAGCTCAGCGTCTTCGCGAGCAGCTCGTTCGCGACGCCGATCGAGCTGCCGCGGGACTGCGCGGTGACCTCGGGGCGCAGCACGTCGAGCGAGGAGATCAGCGCCGTGGCATCCGTCGTGAGGGGCAGGCGCAGCTGCGCCGTCGCGTCGAAGGTGATCAGCGCGAAGCGCGCGCCGGGGTACTCGTCGACGATCTTCTGCACGTCGGCGCGCACGCTGTCGAGCCGCGGCTTGCCGCCGTCCCAGTCCTCGGCGACGATGCTCGCCGTGGTGTCGACGGCGATCACGACGTCGGTGTCGGTGGCGAGGGTCTGCGAGCTGCCGCCGGGGATGCCGGGGCGCAGCAGCATCGCGAAGACGGCGAGCAGCATGAGCATCCGCAGCGCCCAGACCCAGCGCGGGCCGCGCGCCTTCGCCAGCGCCCACACGATCGCCGCGGCGACCGGCGCGCACAGCAGCACCAGCAGCAGGGGGTTCAGCACGGGCTGGAAGATCACAGCTTCACCACCCAGAGCAGCACCAGGAAGCCGAGCACGGCGACCAGCAGCAGAGCGATCCACAGGTTCGGGGAGTCCGCCCAGACCACCTGGGCCTGTCCGCGCAGCGCGGCGGCATCCTGCTTCTGGATCTGCGCGACGATGTCGGAGACCGTCGTCGTCTCGCGCAGCCCGTACGCCTGGCCGCCGGTCGCCTGCGCGGCCTTCGTCAGCCCGGCACTGGTCTGCGCCTTCGGGTCACCGACCGGATCGATCGCGAACACCTTGACCTTCTGCGAGGCGGCGTAGGCGGATGCCTCGTCGAGGGTCAGGATCTGCGCGCCGTTGACCTCGTTGTCGGTGGCGAGGATCACCGAGCGGCTGCGCTCGTCGCCCTGGTGGTCGAACCGCATGGTGCAGGCGGCGAGGCCGTCGCCGATCAGCGAGGCACCAGGGCCGTTCAGGGTGCCGACCCAGTGGTCGGGGGTGTCGGTCTGGTAGTCGAAGCCCTTGCGCACCTGAGCCAGCTGGTCGCGGATGAAGGCGTAGTCGTCGGTGAGCGGGAAGACCTGCACGGGGGAGCTGTTGAAGATCGTCAACCCGATGCGCTCGCCCTTGAACCCGTCGAGCAGGTTGTCGAAGACGTCGATCACCTCGCGGTCGACGTCGGTCATCGAGCCGGACACATCCAGGCAGAGCACGATGTCGCGGCTGGTGTTCACCGGCTGGATCGTCTGCGCGGCCATCGGCCGCGCTGCCACGACGCCGCCGAGCAGCGCCGCGATCAGACCGAGACCGAGGATGCCGGTGAGTGCGGTGATCCGCCGGCGCACGGCGGTGCGGAACGACGGCAGCCTGCGCAGCCGCTCGGCGCGCGAGACCAGGGCTCCTTCGCCGTCGCCGACGCGACCCCGGCGCAGGCCGAGGAGCACACCGATCCCCACGGCCAGCACGACGACGACGGCCGCGACGATGATCATCCAGCTGTTCGCTAGTGCCATGACGTCACCACCTTGCGGGCGGCCTCGGCGCCGGCGACCGGGTCGACCGGCCGGCCGCGCTGGAAGATGCTCGGGTAGTAGTGCCGGCGCAGAGCGTCGATGAGGGCGGGGTGCACGCCGCGGTGCTCGAGGTCGTCGAGCGACATCACCGGCGCCTCGAGTCCCGAGTACTCGTTCACGAAGGCGCGCACGGTGCGGCTGAGCTCGAGGTTGGCCGTGTGCGGGTCCATATTCCGCGAACGGTATGCGTCCTCGATCTGCTGGATGCGGCCGAGGTAGTCGGTCCGCAGAGCGCCCAGCACGTCGACGAACAGCGGGGCGGATGCCGGGGCGCCGGCGATCGTCAGGCTGCGCTTGGGCTTGGTGAGGGCGATCACGAGCCATGCGCCGAGCGCGATCACCACGAGCACGGCGACGGCCAGCAGGATCCAGCCCCAGCCGTACTGCGCCGGGGGATACAGGTCGTCAGAGGCGGGCATGCGACCTCCGGTTCAGCATCCGCAGCAGAGCGGGAACAGCGGAGTCCTGGCCCTCGATCTCGGTGTGGCTGATCTCGAGCCGGCGCAGCATCTCGTCACGGCGGGCGATGTCGGCGGCCTCCTGCGCGGCCAGCTCGGCCATGATCTCGGGGTCGCCGTGCGCGAAGTCCGGCACGCGCCAACTGGTGTCCACGTCGCGCCGGGTGCGGTGCGCATGGGCGTGCAGCACCGGATCCGCGTCGCGCAGCGTCACCCACAGCACGTCGTGCTGCACCTTCAGCCGGCGCAGCATCCGCTCCGTCTCGTCGGTGGTGGGCTGCTCGTCGGTGACGATGACCATGATCATGCGGCGCGCGATGGTGCGCGCGACGTAGCCGAGCAGCCCGTCGCGGTCGTTCGGCGCGC
>JAITUD010000458.1 GCA_031286555.1 Microbacterium sp.
GTGATCATCGATGCGATCCGCGCGCTCGACGCCGACGTCACCTCGATCGAGGCCGCCCGCAGCCGCATGGCGGTCGTCGCCGACATCGCCGGCTCCGGGTTCGACCACGGCATCGGTCCCGGCGTCTACGACATCCACTCGCCTCGCGTGCCGTCCGTCGACGAGATCGCGGGGCTGCTGCGTCGCGCGGCCCACGAGATCCCGGTCCGTCGCCTGTGGGTCAACCCGGACTGCGGTCTGAAGACCCGCGGCTACGACGAGACCGTCGCCTCGCTGCGCAACATCGTCGAGGCCACCCGCCGCGTCCGTGCGGACGTGTCCACGGCGGTCTGACTGCCCTGAACGACGAAGGCGCTCCCCGGTCGGGGGAGCGCCTTCGTCGCTCTGGCGGAGCGGAGCTCAGACCGCGCGGAGCACCGCCACGATCTTGCCGAGCACGACGGCGTCGTCGCCCAGGATCGGCTCGAAGGACGAGTTGCGCGGCAGCAGCCAGGTGTGACCGTCGCGCTGCCGGAAGGTCTTCACGGTGGCCTCGCCGTCGAGCATGGCCGCGACGATCTCCCCGTTCTCTGCGGTGCTCTGCGAGCGGACCACGACCCAGTCGCCGTCGCAGATGGCGGCGTCGATCATCGACTCGCCCTGCACCTTCAGCATGAACAGCTCACCCTTGCCGACCAGCTGTCGGGGCAGGGGGAAGATCTCCTCCACCTGCTGCTCGGCCGTGATCGGGACGCCTGCGGCGATCTGTCCGACCAGGGGCACCAGGGCGGCGTCGCCGACCGGGGGGACGGCGTCGGCGGGGTTCTCGGTGCTCGTCCCCGGCAGGTCGATCAGCACCTCCATGGCGCGGGTCTTGCCCGGGTCGCGGCGCAGATAGCCGCTGAGCTCGAGCTGGCCGAGCTGGTGAGTGACGCTGGACAGCGACTTCAGCCCCACGGCGTCGCCGATCTCACGCATGCTCGGCGGGTACCCGTAGGTGGCGATCGAGGTCTGGATGACCTCGAGGATAGCCATCTGCTTCGCGCTCAGGCTCTTGCGCCGGCGGGTGCGCGGCATCTCGGATGCGTTGCCTGCGATGTCGCTCATCGGTGCTCCTTCGTGCGCCGGCCCACCGTGCTCCGAGAGCAGCCGATTCGAATGTCGGTGGTCCGTGATGGGGTGTCGTTATCGAAACCGTATCCGAGAAGTCGCCGGAATCGGAAGATCTGTTCGAGCGTGTCGGTGAACCAGGGTCGCGGATTTCGAAGAACGCTTGACAAGTATTCGATATCGAAGATAAGTTCGGAACACAGCTTCGCATCCGCCGTTCCCGGCCGAGCGGCGGATGCGAAAGCTGATTCCATCTGACGAGGAGCACGACATGAGCACCATCGGCATCGCCCCCACCGGAGTCATCGGCACCCGCCTGCGGATGACGCGGCGCGGACGCCGGGTGCTGAGCGCGCTCGTCGCGACTCCGATCGCCTTTGGCATCGCCTACGCGGGCATCGCCGGCGGGTCGGCCCTCGCCTCGGGTGAGAACGCCGCACCGGTCGAGTTCCAGACCGTCATGGTCCTTCCCGGTGACACGCTGTGGTCGATCGCCGGCGAAGTGGCACCCGGTGCCGACCCGCGCGACGTCGTCGATGACATCAGCAGCCTGAACAACCTGCACGGCGGCATCCTGCAGGTCGGTGAGGAACTGGCCATCCCGACGCGTTATACGGAGTGAATGACAGTGGGCGCCGCCATACGATTGACGAGTGACCTCACTCGACGAGCTGCCCCTCCGCGATGATCTGCGCGGACTCACACCGTACGGCGCGCCGCAGGCGCCGCTGCCGGTCGCGCTGAACGTCAACGAGAACACCCATCCGGTTCCGGACGATGTCGCCGCTCAGATCCTCGATGATGTCGCGGCGGCACTGCGTGAGGTGAACCGCTATCCGGACCGCGAGTTCACGCGGCTGCGTGAGGGCTTCGCGCACTATCTCGGCCACGGCCTGCGTCCGGAGCAGATCTGGGCGGGCAACGGGTCGAACGAGGTGCTGCAGCACATCCTGCAGGCCTTCGGCGGCCCCGGCCGCACCGCCTTCGGCTTCGCGCCGACGTACTCGATGTACCCGCTGATCACGCAGGGGACCGGCGCCCGGTGGATCGCCGGCACGCGCGGCGACGACTACAGGATCAGCCCGGAGGATGCCGCTGCGCAGGTCGCCGCGGCAGATCCGGACATCGTCTTCCTGTGCGCACCGAACAACCCCACCGGCACGCCTCTGGGACTGGACGTCGTGGAGGCCGTCTACGAGGTCTCGCGCGGCGTGGTGATCGTCGACGAGGCCTATCACGAGTTCGCGCCGAAGGAGGCGCCCTCGGCGCTGACGCTGCTCGAAGGCCGGCCGCGTCTGTGCGTCTCGCGCACGATGAGCAAGGCGTTCGCCTTCGCCGGTGCCCGAGTCGGCTATCTCGCCGCCGACCCGGCCTTCGTCGATGCCCTCCGCCTGGTCCGCCTGCCGTACCACCTGAGCGCTCTCACGCAGGCGGCCGCGACCGCCGCACTGCGCAACGCCGACATCATGCTGCGCATGGTCGATGACATCGTCGTGCAGCGCGATCGCATCACCGCGGGGCTGAGCGAGCTCGGGTACCTTCCCCACGAGTCGTGGTCCAACTTCGTCCTGTTCGGCGGAGTCGACGACCCGCACGCCCTGTGGCGGGCGCTGTACGACCGCGGAGTGCTGATCCGCGACATCGGCATTCCAGGACACCTCCGCGTCAGCGCCGGCACCGAGGCCGAGACCACGGCGTTCCTCGAAGCGATGGCCTCGGTAGGATCGGCAGCATGAGCGACCGCACCGCCAGCCGCACCCGCAGCACGTCCGAGTCCACCGTCGAGCTGGAGCTGAACCTCGACGGCACGGGCCGCAGCAGCATCGACACCTCGGTGCCGTTCTTCGACCATCTGCTCACGGCGTTCGCGAAGCACTCGCTCACCGACCTGACGGTGCGTGCCTCGGGCGACACCCACATCGACGCGCACCACACCGTGGAGGATGTCTCGATCGTCCTCGGCGACGCCATCCGCGAGGCACTCGGCGACAAGGCGGGCATCTCGCGCTACGGCGATGCGCTGGTGCCGCTCGACGAGGCTCTCGCCCAGGCGGTCGTCGACATCTCCGGTCGTCCGTACCTGGTGCACTCCGGCGAGCCGGAGGGCTTCGAGTTCCACCTGATCGGCGGGCACTTCACCGGGTCGCTGGTTCGGCACGCCTTCGAGGCGATCACCTTCCACGCAGGTCTCACCGTGCACGTGCGAGTGCTGGGCGGCCGTGACCCGCACCACATCGCGGAGGCCGAGTTCAAGGCCTTCGCGCGGGCGTTCCGCCAGGCCAAGGCCCTCGATCCGCTGGTCGTGGGCATTCCGTCGACGAAGGGTGCGCTGTGAGCGACGCGTCTCGTGTCGTCGTCTACGACTACGGCTCCGGCAACGTCCACTCCGCTGTCAAGGCGCTGGCCGCGGCCGGGGCCGACGTCGAGCTGACCGGTGACCGCACGAAGGCGCTCGAGGCAGACGGACTGTTCGTCCCCGGCGTCGGAGCCTTCGCGGCGGTGGCGACCGCGCTGCGTGCGCACGGCGGTGACGAGATCATCGAGCGGCGCCTGGCCGGTGGCCGCGCGGTGCTCGGCGTCTGCGTGGGCATGCAGATCATGTTCGAGCGCGGGGTGGAGCGCGGGCAGGACGTCGAGGGGCTCGGCGAGTGGCCGGGCACCGTCACCGAGCTGGACTCTCCGGTGCTGCCGCACATGGGGTGGAACACCGTCGAGCCGGGGCAGGGGTCGGTTCTGTTCCGCGGCATCGAGCAGGAGCGGTTCTACTTCGTGCACTCCTTCGCCGCGAAGGAGTGGGAACTCGACGTGCAGGCGCCGTTCCCGCAGCCCGCGGTCACCTACGCCACGTACGGCGAGCGCTTCCTCGCCGCTGTCGAGAACGGACCGCTGGCCGCGACGCAGTTCCATCCCGAGAAGTCCGGCGACGCCGGCATCCGGATGCTGCGCAACTGGGTGTCCTCGCTCTGAGCCCTTCCCGCGGAGGGGCTGATCAGAGGCCGCGGGCGACCGCGGATGCCGCGGTCAGCCATGCGCGCTGCGTGGCGGGAGCGAGCCCGCCGAGCAGGAGAGTTCCGTCGACCATCTCGTGGTCGAACGGGATGCTGACGACCTCGCGGGCGAGGTCCCGGTAGCCGGACACAACCTGCTGCACGTCGGCGCCGGTCGCCTTCGGGTCGGCCTGCGACACGACGACGACGGAGTTCCTGGCGAGTCTCGCCGAGCGCTCGTCGCGCTCTGCGAGGGCCTCCAGCAGCAGCGC
>JAITUD010000490.1 GCA_031286555.1 Microbacterium sp.
CCCTTCCTGCTGGAGAGCTACAAGGCGAACCAGTCGATCGTGCTGAAGGCGAACAAGGAGTTCTGGAAGGGCGCTCCGAAGATCGACAAGATCCAGTACATCTACTACACGAACACCGACGCCCAGGTGCAGGCGCTGCGCTCCGGCGACGTCGACATGGTCACCGGTCTCACCGCGACGCAGTTCGAGGCGCTGGACGGCGTGAAGGGCATCACCACCCACTCCGGCCAGGGCCGTCGCTACTCGGCCATCGGCATCAACAGCGGCTCCAAGACCCAGGACGGCACGCCCTACGGCAACGGAAACCCCGCGCTGCAGGAAGAGGCCGTGCGCCAGGCGATCCGCCTCGGCACCGATACCAAGACGCTGCTCGACAAGGTGCTCGGCGGCTACGGCGTCGAGGCCACGAGCTTCATCCCCGCCTCGTACCCGAAGTGGACGCTGCCCACTGATGACAAGGTCATCATGAAGTTCGACCCCGAGGCCGCCAAGCAGAAGCTCGACGAGGCCGGCTGGAAGCCGGGCGCCGACGGCATCCGCGAGAAGGACGGCAAGAAGCTGTCGCTGCGCCTGTACGTCGACTCGTCGATCACCACCGACCAGGCGTCGGCGGAGTTCTTCGTGCCCTGGATGAAGGACATCGGCATCGCGATCAAGGTGGAGTCCACCGACACCGACACGATCTCGGCCGAGACCACCAAGGGCAATTACGACATGTACTTCACCGGCTGGAGCCAGGGCGCCGACCCCGACTACCAGCTCGGCATCAACACGTGCTCTGGCCTCGCCACCAAGACCGACGGCACGGGCGGCACCTCGCAGGACGGCTGGTGCGACCCGGAGTTCGACAAGCTCTACCAGGCGCAGCACACCGAGCTCGACGAGAGCAAGCGCGAGGACATCGTGCGCCAGATGCTCGAGATGAACTACACCGCGACGCCGCAGATCGCCATCTGGTACGCGAACAGCCTCGAGGCGTACCGCTCCGACCGGTTCCAGGACTTCTCGTACATGCCGAAGAAGGACGGCATCATCGCCAACCAGTCCGGCTACTGGGGCTACCTGAACGTGCGCCCGGCCGGTGACGACAGCGCCGCGGCGGACAGCGGCCCGAACGTCGGCCTGATCGTGACCGGAGTGGTGATCGCCGTCATCGTGATCGGCGGCATCATCTTCCTCGTGATGCGACGCCGTAACAGCGCCGACGTCGAATGACACCCTGACCAGGATGGCGGGGGCCTGACCGGGCCCTCGCCATCTCGGCGACAGCAGAAGGAGACAGAGATGTCGAATGCGGTGCCGGCCACGGAGGCCGTCATCCTGGAGGAGCAGGGCGAGACGCCGCCGCGCGGGATTCCCGCGCTGAAGTACGCGCTCACCAAGATCGGCGGCGCACTGATCAGCCTGGCGATGGTGATCCTCCTCGGGTTCTTCGCCTTCAAGATCCTCCCGGGCGACCCGGTGGCGTCGATCGCCAAGGATCGCATCATGACCCAGGAGCAGATGGATCAGCTGCGGCACCAGATGGGTCTGGACCAGCCGCTCTGGCAGCAGTTCCTGACCTACCTCGGCAACGTGTTCACCCTGAACTTCGGCGAGAGCTACGTGTACAAGCAGTCGGTCTCGTCGCTGATCGGCGAGTACTTCTGGAACACGATCCTGCTCACCGGCACGGCCGCGGTCATCGCGATCTCCCTGGGGCTGTGGCTCGGCCAGAAGGCCGGATGGCTGCACGGATCGAGGTTCGACAAGATGACCACCGGAACCTCGCTGGTGCTGTGGTCGGTGCCGACGTTCTGGCTCGGCCTGCTGCTGCTGATGATCTTCGGCGGCACCCTGCACTGGTTCCCCACCGGCGGGATGACCTCGCCGAACCCACCGGATGACGTCCTCGGCCAGATCCTCGACGTGATCTCGCACATGGTGCTGCCGGTGATCACCATGGTCGCGGTCGTCTACGCCCAGTACGTGCTCGTCATGCGGGCATCCGTCATGGAGGAGAAGAGCGCCGACTACCTGGTCACCGCACGGGCCAAGGGCCTGCGCGACGATCTGGTGCGCAGCCGGCACGCGGTGCCGAACGCGCTGCTGCCCGCGGTCACCCTGGTCTTCATGCACCTCGGCGGCCTGATCGCCGGCGCCGTCACCGTCGAGACGGTGTTCTCCTGGCCCGGCCTCGGCAAGCTCACCTTCGAGGCCATCCAGGGCCCGGACCTGCCTCTGCTGCAGGGAACCTTCGTCGTCTTCTCGGCGATCATCATCGTGATGAACCTCATCGCCGACTTCATCTACCGTGTGCTCGACCCGAGAGTGAGGCACGCATGAGCGCCCTGACCGCCACCGTCACGCGCTCGCCGCGCAGCATGGCCTGGGCACGCCGCCGCAAGGCGTTCGGCGCCTTCTGCCGCGAGTTCGCCCGCAGTCGCACCGGCATGGCCGGCCTGATCTTCCTCGTCGTCGTGATCGTCGTCGCGATCCTCGCGCCGATCCTCGCGCCGGCATGGATGCTGGATGCCACGAAGCTCGTCGACGCCCCGCGCTTCGCGCCGCCGTCCTTCGAGCATCCGCTCGGCACCGACCACCTGGGCCGTGAGCTCTGGGTGCGCATGGTGTGGGGCGCGCAGGTCTCGCTGATCGTCGGCTTCGCGGCCACCGCCGTGTCGATGTTCATCGGCACGATCGTCGGGATCGGCGCCGGGCACTTCACCGGCTGGACCGGCGGACTGCTGATGCGCATCATCGACTTCTTCCTGGTGCTGCCGTCGCTGATCCTCGCGATCGTGCTCTCCTCGGTGCTGACCCGCGGCGTCTGGACGATCGTCATCGCGATCGGCCTCACGTCGTGGGCGGGCACCGCCCGCGTGGTGCGCTCGCAGACCCTGTCGGTCGAATCGCGCGACTACATCGAGCGCTCCCGCGTGCTCGGCGCGGGGCACTGGCACATCATCGTCAAGCACCTGCTGCCCGGCGTGCTGCCGCTCGTGCTCGCGAACACCACGCTCACCGTCGGATCCGCGATCATCGCCGAGTCGACGCTGTCGTTCCTGGGGCTCGGCGACACCACGATGCAGTCGTGGGGATCGGTGCTGAAGAACTCGATGGACTACTCCGCGGCGACCGCGGGCTACTGGTGGTACGTGCTCGTGCCCGGTGTCGCGATCGTGCTGGTGGTGCTGGCCTTCACCCTGGTCGGCCGCGCCGTGGAGAACATCATCAACCCGACCCTGAGGAGCCGTTGAGATGCCTGATCTGACTTTCGACGACGTCTCGATCACGTACCGCACCTCGGGCCGAGGAGGCCGCGGCGAGGTGCACGCGGTGAAGGGCATCTCGTTGAAGCTGCCCGCGGGCGGCACACTCGGCGTGGCCGGCGAGTCCGGCTCGGGCAAGTCCACGCTCGCGATGAGCGTGCTGCGCCTGCTGCCGGCCAACGCGAAGCTCACCGGGCGGGTGCTCGTCGGCGACACGGATGTGACCGAGCTGAACTTCGGGGCGCTGCGCGCACTGCGCTGGGCCGACGCCTCGATCATCTTCCAGGGGGCGATGCACTCGCTGAACCCGGTGCGCACGGTGGGCCAGCAGATCATGGAGGCCCTCGAGCTGCACGTCACGGATGCCTGGAAGACCGAGAAGGAGCGCAAGGCGCGCGTCGCCGAGCTGCTGCGCGTGGTCGACCTCGCCCCGCAGAAGATCGACGCCTACCCGCACGAGATGTC
>JAITUD010000522.1 GCA_031286555.1 Microbacterium sp.
CCGGCCTGTGGTCCGTAGTCGCCGAAGGAGGCGTGCGAGGCGCCGTCGATCTCCACCATCTCGGCATCGGCAGGCAGCAGCTCCCGGGCATCCGCGATCTTCTGCGGCGTGGACAGGCCGTCCTCGCTGCCGGACAGACTCAGCACGGGAAGGCGGGAGTCCGCGAGATCGTTCGCACAGTACGAGGCGAACAGCACGAGGGCGTCGGCGTCCGGTGCCAGCTGGCAGGACCGCACGCCGCCGAGGGAGTGCCCGCCGACCATCCAGGTGTCGATGCCCGGTGCAGCCGAGGTGAAGGCGTCGAGCCCGCGCAGGTCGAAGAACGCGAGGTTCAGCCACGGGCGGGTGATGACGACGGTGATCCCGTTCTCGGCGGCGAGGTCCTGCAGCTTCGCGATGTAGGCCTCGGGCTGCACCTTCGCCCCGGGAATGAACACCAGGCCGATGTCGGAGTCGCCGTCGGCAGGGGAGAGCACGATGCCCTCTGGAGCGTCGTCGATCGTCAGCGCCGGGTTCGCCTCCGCATCGGCGAGCGGGCCGGGCTCGGCCTGCATGACACCGACCTGACTCCAGATCACCGTGCCTCCCACGACCAGCAGCACGAGGGCGAGCAGGCCCCACAGCACCCAGCGGAGCACCCGTCTGCGTCGCCCTGCCGGGCTCATGAGCGTGCCACCCCCGGGTGCGTGCGCAGATACTCCTCGAACGCCTCGTGCGTGCTGAGGGCCGGGGTGTACCCGAAGTCCTGCTTCAGCCGGTCGTTGGCGAGGACGGGACGCCAGCGCAGGAAGGGCACCTTCTCGGGGCCGTGCTCGGTCAGGTGCAGCATCCGTCCGATCCGCAGGCCTGCCGACAGCGCCCACGCGGGAACGGTCGTCATCGGCTTGCCGAGGCGTCGCGCGATCTCGGGGACGGTCATCCGGCCGTCGCCCGCGACGTTGTAGATGCCGGCGGGGCCGCCGGTCGCGGCGCGCACCATGGCGCCGGCGACGTCGTCGACCCAGACGAAGACGAACGGCGAGTCCGAGCCGGCGATGCGCAGCAGCCTGCGGCCGTCCCAGAGCGCGGTGATCTGGTTGTGCACGGTCGGTCCGAGGATCGTGCCGATCCGGAAGATCACCTGCTCCAGCTCGGGATGCGCGGCGCGCGCGTCAGCCAGCATCTCCTCGACCAGTCTCTTGTGCCGGGAGTAGGGGAAGGCGTCGTTGCCGCGCAGCGGCTGGTCCTCGGTGATCCACTCAGGGTTGTCACCGTGATAACCATAGGCGGCGCCGGAGGACGAGACGACGAGACGGCGCACTCCGGCCTCGACGCAGGCGGCCAGAACGTTCGCCGAGCCGTCCACGTCGACGCGGTACTCCAGAGCGACATCTCGCCCGGGGTTCACGATCGCGGCCAGGTGCACCACGGTGTCTATCCTGTGCTCCCGCAGCGTCGGCGCGAGGGATGCCGGATCGGTGACGTCGAAGGACGCGGAGACGACACCGGGCACCTCCGACGCCCGCAGGTCGCCGCTGACGACGAGGTCGACGTCGGGATGCGCGGCGAGCAGCCCTGTCACGTGCGAGCCGAGGAAGCCGGCTCCGCCGGTGACGAGGACGCGGGTCATGCGGACTCTCCTGTGGTCAGGGGTGCGGCGGCGACGGCATGCCTGGTGGCGTCCCCGGCCGTCGAACCGGTGCGGCGCTTCGTGTGTGCAGCCCACAGCGTGGCGACGATGAGACCGGCGATGATGTCCCACACGCCCCACCAGCCGGCCACGACGGCCATGCCGCCCAGTCCGCCGAAGAAGGTGAACACCAGACCGAGGCCCAGGCCGGCGTTGCGGATGCCCACCTCGAAGGTCATCGCCTTGCGCTCACGGGTGCCGAGACCGCCGAGCACGGCGGTGCTGTAGCCGAGGCCGAGCGCCACCGCGTCGTGCGCGGCCACGACCAGCAGCACGGTGCCCAGCACGCTGATGAACACCGCCCAGTTGCCCACCAGCGCAGCGATGATGAAGCCGAGCAGGGCGATCATGCTGAACCAGCGCACGAACGGCTGCACCTTCGCGGCGAATCCGGGCGCCTTCGCGCGCAGGAGCAGGCCGACCATGAACGGCAGGCCGATGATCAGCACGATCTCGAGCAGCATCTGCCACGGATTCAGCTCGACGGCATGCAGCAGGGTGCGCGCCTTCGGGTGCAGCGAGCCCCAGAACGCGATGCTGAGCGGCATCGCGACGATGTAGATGAGGTTGCCGACGGCCGTCAGAGACACCGACAGCGCCACGTTGCCGCCGGAGCGGTGCGTGAGCACCTGCGAGATGTTGCCGGGCGGACAGCAGGCCACCAGCAGCATGCCGAGGGCCATCGACGGCGTCACGGGCAGCACCAGGGTGAGCACGAAGGTCACGATCGGCAGCAGGAGCAGCTGCGCGAGGATCGCGATCACGAAGGGCTTCGGGTGCTTCGCCACGACCCGGAAGTCGCGCGGCGCGGTGTCCAGCGCGATGCCGAACATGATCAGCCCCAGCACGACGTTGAGTATCATCAGCGTGCCCGGGGTGAAGTTCAGGACCACCTCGTCGATGTTCATGCCTTCTCCAGGGCCTTCTTCTGCCGGCGAACCGCCGTGCGGTACGCGTGCTTGTTCACGTAGTACGACATCCGGTCCAGACCCAGATACCTGTAGCCGCCCGTGAGGTCGGGCCAGGGCGATCCGGTGACCCGCTCCCGGAACCTGCGCGCCCGCTCCGGGGAGTGCTCCTCGGCGGCGAGGTAGGCGGCCACCAGCTCGGCCTGCTCGTAGCGTCCCTGCCAGCCGATTCCGGATGCCTCGATCATGCCCATCACGTACAGGCCGTTGAACGACGGCGGGAAGACGTTCAGGAACAGCTGCGGTGCCGCGCCCTGCCAGTGCAGGTGCTCGCGATCGACGAACGGGTAGTCCAGCGTGTAGCCGGTGGCGAGCAGGATCATGTCGTAGTCGCCCGAGGTGCCGTCGGTGAAGTGCACGGTGTCGCCGTCGAAGCGGTCGATGCCGGGGCGGATGCGGAGGTCGCCCTGCCCGAGATGGTTCAGGATGAGCGTGTTCACGATCGGGTGCGACTCGTAGATCCGGTAGTCCGGCTGCGGGAAGCCGAAGTGCACCGGGTCACCGGTGAACGCCTTCAGCACCCGCGTGTCGATCGCCTGCTTGATGCGGGCAGGCAGCGGCCGGCCCTGGTTGAGTAGGTCGCTCGGCCTGCCGAACAGGTAGCGCGGCACGAAGTAGTAGCCACGACGCACGCTCATGTCGACGGATGCCGCGTGGTGTACCGCATCGACGGCGATGTCGCATCCGGAGTTGCCGGCGCCGATGATCAGCACCCGCTTCCCGTCGAGCTGCGTCGCGCTCTTGTAGGCGCTGGTGTGCGTGATCTCCCCGGCGAACTCGCCGGGGAAGGAGGGCACGTGCGGCTCTGCCAGCGTGCCGTTGGCGAGGATCACGCCGTCGTAGTGCACCGGATCGAGTCCGACGGAGTGCAGCATCCATCCGCCGTCCTGAGCGGGAGCGAGGCGCTCGACCTTCGTGTCGAACCGGAACAGTTCGCGCAGCCCGAACTCGTCCGCGTACGCGTCGAAGTAGTCCTTGAGCACGCGGTGCCCGGGGTAGTCGACCTCGGAGTCCATCGGGAACTCGGTGAACTCGGTCGTGGTGCGCGACGAGATCAGGTGCGCGGACTCGTACATCGTGCTGCGCGGGTTGCTGATGTCCCACAGCCCGCCCACGTCGTGCGAGGCCTCGTATCCCTCGACCGTGATGCCCTGCGCCTGCAGCGCTCTGGCTGCTGCGAGTCCGGAGGGGCCGGCGCCGATGACGGCGTATCTCTTCATGTCTCTCCCGCACGACGACGTGCTGCTTCTGTCGCCCCCCGGTCTCAGTGATCCTAACCCGGCTGGAATCCGGTTCCGAAACGGATGGCACTCGGAGCGGGTCAGGCGAACAGCGCCACCACTCCGCGGACGAGCACGACGACGGTCCCCGCCCAGGCGCACAGCAGCATCACGCGCCGGGCCAGCGCGACGGGGATGCGCCGGGCCAGCCAGCCGCCGAGCAGCATCCCGGCGGCCGTGCAGACGCCCAACAGGACGAGATCGGACGGCGAGGAGACGGGCAGCCCTCTGAGCGCCACGGAGACCAGCCCGTAACCCAGGAAGACGACCTGAGCGCTCGCCGCGAACCGCCGCTGCGGCCAGTCGTCGCCCAGCGCGTACGACGCCAGCGCCGGCCCGGAGAGGCCGCTCGAGGCGTGCATGAACCCCGCAAGGGCTCCGGCACCGATCGCCCCGCCTCTGCCGTGCAGGTGGCGTGCGACGCCGCCGAGCCGCTGCGCACTGAGCGCGAGCAGGCCCATCAGCCCGATGAGCAGCAGCAGGGCGGCATCCGGCAGCACCCGGGCGGTGAGAGCACCGAGAGGCGCGGCGACGAGCCCGGCCCCGAGCAGCCAGAGGGTGGGCGGCCAGTCCACATCCCGCCAGGCGCTCGGCAGGGCGAAGAGCGAGGCGATCACGGCGAGGAGCACGGCGATCGTCACCCCCTCGACGGGGCCGTAGACGAGCACCACAGGGCCGATCAGCACGAGCACGAAGGCGAGCCCGGTGACGCGCTGGATGACCGCGGCGATCACGGTGACCGCCGCGGTCAGAGCGAGCAGCATTACGGCGTCTGGCGCTCGTCCAGCAGAGTGCGGACGGCGGCCTCGAGGTCGGCGACGGCGGCGCGCGCATCATCCGCGTCGTCGGCCCTGGCGTCGATGTACACCTTGAGCTTCGGCTCGGTGCCGCTGGGGCGCACGATCACGCGCGAGCCGTCGGCGATCCGGTAGCGCAGCACGTCGCCGGCGGGCATGCCGGATGCTCCGGCGGCGAGATCCTCGACGGATGCGACGGATCGCTCCCCGAACGCCGTGGGCGGCGTCTGACGGAGCGAGGCCATCAGCCCGGAGATCACCGAGAGGTCGTCCACGCGGATCGACACCTGGCCGCTGGCGAACCATCCGATCTGCGCGGCGAGCTCGTCCAGAAGCCCCGCGATCGTCGTGCCGCGCACGCGGGCGTCGGCGGCGAGACCCAGCATCGCGACCGCGGCGGAGATGCCGTCCTTGTCGCGCACGGTCTCCGGGTTCACCAGGTAGCCCAGGGCCTCCTCGAAGCCGAACGCGATGCCGGGGGCTCGGGAGATCCACTTGAAGCCGGTGAGCGTCTCATGGAAGTCGAGGCCGTGGGCCGCGGCGATCGCGCCGAGGCCGGGGGAGGAGACCAGCGAGCAGGCGAGGGATGCGCCAGGAGTGCCCTGGGCGGCCTTCGCCGCCCGCAGGCCGAGCAGCAGGCCGACCTCGTTGCCGGTCAGGCGGCGCCAGCCGCCCTCGGCCGCGGCATCCGGAACGGCGACGGCGAGGCGGTCGGCATCCGGGTCGTTGGCGATGACGAACTCGGCGTCCGCACCGCGGGCGCGTTCGAACGCGAGGTCCATCGCGCCGGGCTCCTCCGGGTTCGGGAACGAGACCGTGCGGAAGGTGGGGTCGGGCTCGCGCTGCTCGTCGACGACGCGCGGAGCGGGGTAGCCGGCCTTCTTCACGACGCGCGAGAAGGTCTCCCAGCCCACGCCGTGCATGGCGGTGTACACCCAGCGCATCTCCTGCACGCCCAGCGGCGCAGGCGCGAGGGCGGCCGTCTCGGCGATGTACGCCTCGACCAGGTCCTCGCCGGCGGTCTCATAGGCGTCGGAGCGCGGCAGCGCGCCGACGTCGCCGGCGTCCGCGATGCGCGCGATCTCTGCGGCGATCTCGGCGTCTGCGGGCGACACGATCTGAGAGCCGTGGTCGTCTCCGCCGAGGTACACCTTGTAGCCGTTGTCGTTCGGCGGGTTGTGGCTGGCGGTGACCATCACGCCGGCATCCGCGCCCAGGTGCCGTACCGCGAAGGCGAGCACCGGCGTGGGCAGGAGGCGCGGCAGCAGGATCGCGCGCAGTCCGGCGCCGGCGAAGAGCTCGGCGGAGTCGAGGGCGAACCGGCGCGAGTTCCGGCGGCCGTCGTAGCCGATCACGACGGTGGGAGCTCCGGCGGAGCGGCCCTTCAGATACGCGGCGAAGCCCGCCGCAGCCTGCGACACCAGCACCCGGTTCATCCGGTTTCTGCCCGCGCCGAGGGCGCCGCGGAGCCCGGCGGTGCCGAACGCGAGGCGACCGGCGAACCGGTCCGCCAGATCTGCGGCGGCCGCGGCGTCGCCGTCGGCGGCGCGGGTGATCACGCCGGCGAGCTCGTCTCGGGTCTCCGAGTCGGGGTCCTGTCGCAGCCAGGCGCGGGCGGTGGCCAGCAGCTCGGTGTTCACAGCGCCTCGATCACGCGGGCGAGCAGGGCCGAGATCACCGGCTCGGCGGCCTGACCGGCCTCGATCACCTCGGCATGGCTGAGCGGAGTCTTCTGGATGCCGGCGGCGAGGTTCGTGATCAGCGAGAAGCCCAGGATCTCCATGCCCGCCTCGCGGGCTGCGATGGCCTCGAGCGCCGTCGACATGCCGACGATGTGCCCGCCGATGACCTTCGCCATCTGCACCTCGGCCGGGGTCTCGTCGTGCGGACCTCGGAACTGCGTGTACACGCCCTCGTCGAGCGAGGGGTCCACGGTGCGGGCGACGTCGCGGAGTCGCTGCGAGTACAGGTCGGTGAGGTCGATGAAGGTCGCGCCCTCGAGCGGCGAGTCCGCCGTGAGGTTGATGTGGTCGCTGATCAGCACCGGCTGGCCCGGCTTCCACGTCTCGCGCACGCCGCCGGCGCCGTTGGTGAGGACCATGATCTTCGCCCCAGTGGCCGCGGCGGTGCGCACCGAGTGCACGACGCGGCGCACTCCGTGGTCCTCGTAGTAGTGCGTGCGCGCCCCGATCACGAGCACGTTCTTGCCGTCGGGGGTGCGGATGCTGCGCAGCGTCCCGACGTGGCCTTCCAGAGCGGGCTTCGAGAAGCCGGTGACCTCGGTCGCCGGGATGGTCGCGACGGTCTCGCCGATGAGTTCGGCGGCTTTGCCCCAGCCCGAGCCGAGCGTGAGGGCGATGTCGTGGTGGGAGACCCCCGTCAGCCGCGCGATGTCCGCGGCGGCCTGCGCTGCGATCTCGAACGGGTTGGCGTTCGGGTCGTCGAGGGGGTTCGTGAGAGTGTCTGGCATGAGACCACTCTAGGAATGTGCGGGCTGCGCTGCCAGCTCCGGGCGGTGTGCGGCAGTCCGGCGTGTACTGCGAGAATGGTACCCATGGCTCATTCCCCCTTCGTGAACAGGCAGAGCGTCGCCGTGCTCGGCGGCGGCCCCGGTGGTTACGAGGCCGCGCTCGGCGCGGCCCAGCTGGGGGCGGACGTCACCCTGGTCGAGCGCGTGGGCGTGGGCGGCTCCGCGGTGCTCACCGATGTCGTTCCGTCGAAGAGCCTGATCGCCACGGCGGATGCCGCGGTCGCGATCTCCGAGGCATCCGATCTCGGCGTGCAGTTCTACGCGAAGGGCGAGCACGGCAAGCCGCTCAAGCCCGAGATCGCGATCAACCTCGCCGCCGTCAACAAGCGGCTGATGGCCCTCGCCGGCCAGCAGTCCGAGGACATGCGCACCGCCCTGCTGGATGCCGGGGTGAAGATCCTCTCCGGCCACGGACGCCTCGACGGGCACAACGCGATCGTCGTGTCGACCGGAGAGGGCGGCACGGACTTCGACCGCGTCGAGGCCGACACCATCGTCGTCGCAGTCGGCGCGGCACCCCGAGAGCTCGACTCGGCCAAGCCCGACGGCAGGCGCATCCTCACCTGGACCCAGCTCTACGACATGAAGCAGCTCCCCGAGCACCTCATCGTGGTGGGCTCCGGTGTGACAGGTGCGGAGTTCGCCTCGGCCTACATGAACCTGGGCGCCAAGGTCACGCTGATCTCCAGCCGCGACCAGGTGCTCCCCGGTGAGGA
The DNA here is from genome assembly GCA_031286555.1 of Microbacterium sp. Classification (GTDB taxonomy): domain Bacteria; phylum Actinomycetota; class Actinomycetes; order Actinomycetales; family Microbacteriaceae; genus Microbacterium. Next base: position 7,961 of record JAITUD010000522.1, read on the forward strand.
CCAGGACGCGGCTGCGGTGCTGGAGCGGGTGTTCAAGCGCGGCGGCATGCAGGTGCTGGCGAAGTCGCGTGCCGACAAGGTCGAGAAGACCAAGGACGGCGTGGTCGTCACGCTCTCCGACGGCCGCACCGTCGAGGGCAGCCACTGCCTGATGGCGGTCGGCTCGATCCCGAACACGCGCGGCATCGGACTGGAGCAGGCCGGAGTCGAGCTGACCGAGTCCGGGCACATCCGGGTGAACAAGGTGGCGCGCACCTCGGTGTCGAACATCTACGCCGCCGGCGACTGCACGAACTTCTTCCCGCTGGCATCCGTCGCCTCGATGCAGGGCCGCACCGCGGTGTTCCACGCCCTCGGCGACATCGTGATCCCGCTCGAGCAGCGCAGGATCACCGCGAACATCTTCACCGCCCCCGAGATCGCGACCGTCGGCTACTCCGAGAAGGACGTGCAGGAGGGCGTGATCGAGGGCATCGTGCACAAGCTGCCGCTCGCGGCCAACCCGCGGGCGAAGATGATGGGCATCCGGGACGGTTTCGTGAAGCTCATCGCGCGGCGCGGCTCCGGCACCATCATCGGCGGCGTGATCGTCGCACCGAAGGCGTCCGAGCTGATCTACCCGATCGCTGTGGCGGTGGAGCGCCGCCTCACCGCCGACCAGGTGTCGCGCGTGTTCGCCGCCTACCCGTCGCTCTCGGGCAGCATCACGGATGCCACTCGGGCGATGCATCAGGTCGCGATCTCGTAATCTGGCAGTTTTCCTGCGTAAGGTGGCCATCCTGCCACTCGTGTGATCTCACCGACAGTCCTTGACTGGTGACATGGCCACAGGGACCCAGGGCGCAGCGCACGCCGTCGAGATCGCGCCGGCCCAGACCATCGGCGTGGGCCAGGGCGTCGCGCTGTACGTCTGCGCGATCCTCGGCGCCGGCGTGCTCGTGCTGCCGGGACAGGCCGCATCGCTCGCCGGTCCCGGCGCGCTGATCGCCTGGGGCTTCAGCGCCCTGCTCGGGGTTCCGCTCGCGTTCACGTTCGCGTCGCTCGCTACACGGTTCCCGGATGCCGGTGGCGTCGCAACTTTCGCCGCGAAGGCGTTCGGTCCCTCCGCCGGCGGCATCGCGGGATGGTGGTACTTCATCGCCGGGTCGGTCGGGCACACCATCGTGCCGCTCACGGCGGGGTACTACGTCGCCGCGGCGCTGGGAGTCGAGCAGCGCTGGGCGCCGGCGTTCGCCGCGGCGGTGCTCGCGGCGGCCATCGGCGCGAACCTGGTCGGGATCCGCCTCGGCGCGCGGCTGCAGATCGCCCTCGCCATCGGCGTCGCCGTCATCCTGATCACGGTGATCGCCGTCGCCGCACCGCGCATCGACCCGGCGAACTTCACACCTTTCGCACCGCACGGCATCACCGGCATCGGCCAGGCCGTTGTGCTGCTCTTCTTCGCGTTCGCGGGCTGGGAGGCCATCGCGCATCTGTCTGCCGAGTTCCGCGATGTGCGCCGTACTCTGCCGCGCGCGACGCTGCTGACCATCGTCGTGGTCACCGTGCTCTACCTCGGCGTCGCGGTGGCCGTCGTCGGCACCGGCGCATACGGGTCGCGGGAGCAGGACCGCATCTCGCTGGGCACCATCGTCGAGCAGGGGTGGGGCGTCTCGGCCGCGGCCGTGATGGCCGTGGCCGCGGTGGTGATCTGCCTCGGCACGACGAACGCCTATGCCGCCTCGCTCTCGCGCCTCGGCGCGGCTCTGGCCCGTGACGGCTGGGCTCCGGCTGCGCTCGCCCGCCGCAACGCGCATGGGGCGCCGCATCTCGCTCTGCTGGCGATCGCCGGGATCGGGGGAGCGGGGCTGGCGGGTGCGACCGTGTTCGGCTGGGGCACCGACGACCTGGTGTTCATCCCGTCGGTGCTGGTGATCGCCACCTACCTGCTGGGCACTGCCGCCGCGGCGAAGCTCTTCCGGGGCCGGTCCAGGGCGCTCGCGGTCATCTCGATCGTGCTGCTCGCCCTGGTCGCGCCGTTCGCGGGCTGGCACCTCGTGGTGCCGCCCGCGATAGCGGCGGGAGGTCGGCTGGTCGCCCGGCGGGGCCGGGCGCGGCGCGGGTCCGTCAGCTGATGGTGAGCAGCTGGTGGCCCGCGGCCACAGTCGCTCCGGCATCCGCGTTGATGTTGCCGATCACGCCGTCCTTGTGCGCCTGAAGCGGCTGCTCCATCTTCATGGCCTCGAGCACCACGACCAGATCGCCCTTGACGACCTGCTGGCCCTCTTCGACGGCGATCTTGACGACCGTCGCCTGCATCGGCGACTTCACTGCGTCGCCGGACGCGCCGGAGTTCGCAGTGGTGGCGTGGCTGCGGCGCGACGGCGGCACGACCGCAGGGCGGCCGGCGGTGCCGGACGCCACGGCCACGCGGTCGGGCAGGCTGACCTCGAGACGCTTGCCGCCCACCTCGACGACCACGGTGTGGCGTCCCGGCGCGGCCGCCGGGTCTTCGAGCTCGCCGTCCCAGGCGGGGATGTCGTTGACGAACTCGGTCTCGATCCAGCGCGTGTACACGCCGAACTCACCGTTCTCGGCGGTGAAGGCGGGGTCGCGGACCACCTTGCGGTGGAACGGCAGCACGGTGGGCATGCCTGCGACCTCGAACTCGTCCAGGGCGCGGCGCGCGCGCTCCAGCGCCTCGGCGCGGTCGCGGCCGG
>JAITUD010000073.1 GCA_031286555.1 Microbacterium sp.
ACCCGATCGGCCTGGTCACCGCCCAGCGTCGCTCGTCGACGGCAGCGGCGATCACGGCGGCCGTGCCCAGCACCGGCAGCATCGCCGCGACACCGGGGAACGGTGTCGCCGGCACATAGGCCACAGCCGAGATCACCACGGCGATGAGACCTGCCAGCGCCAGCACAGGACGCGCAACAGGTGCGCGGTCCAGCCACCGCTGGATCAGCGGGAAGACTCCGGCGATCACACCTCCGACGCCCAACTCCCAGAACCGCGTCCACGACACGAAGTAGGCCGCGGCCGGATCCGTCGCCGTCAGCACGATCGATACGCCCAAGGAGAGCACCACGACGGTGCCGACCGCGAGCGTCATCACCCGTCGTTTACCCTTCCATCCCGCCCGGGCCGCCATCAGCAGCGCCAGCGCGATGAGCAGCGGCCAGACGATGTAGAACTGCTCCTCCACTGACAACGACCAGAAGTGCTGCACCGGCGTTGCGGCGTTGTCCGCCGCGAGGTAGTCCACCGACTCCGCGGCCAGGAACCAGTTCTCCACGTACATCGCGGAAGCCGCCACCTGTTTGGCGATGTTCGACCACATCGTTGCGGGCGCCCAGATCAGGCTCGCGCCGAGCGTCACGAGCAGCACGAGGAACGACGCCGGGAGCAGACGACGCACTCGCCGACCCCAGAAGTTCCCCAGGTCCAGCAGGTTCCGGGGTGGCTTAGAGATCAGGTGACTGGTGATCAGGAAGCCCGAGATCACGAAGAACACATCGACGCCGACGTATCCCCCTGTGAGGCGCTTCGGCCAGAAGTGATAGAGCACGACGAGGCCCACAGCGAGCGCACGCAGCGCCTGGATGTCGGCACGGACCGCGCGCGGCTCACGCGGAGTACGGCCCGAGTCTGTGCGCGCGGACGCATCCTTGTCAGTGAGTAATGCCAAGGGGGAACCGATCGTCGACGTGCGGGGAGAGACCTGACCATCCTAAACAAGCGCCGTCGTGTCGCCTGAGACCCGCAGGAATACCACCCCCTCCCTCGCGGTTCGCCCCTTCATGAGCCTGATCGCGATGACGCCCCCGCGCGTCAGCGTCCCCGCCCCGGGCGGCGACGAGCACGGCGCTGCGCTCGAGATGCTGCTCGACGCCGTGGAAGTGCGCATCCGCGAGCAGGTCCGCTACCGGCTCGACGAGGACACGCTCGTGCTCGGCCCTGCTGCCCTCGCGTTCGCGTACGTGCTCGACGGTGATGTGCAGGTCCGCTCCGCCGGCAGGCCGGTGCAGCTCCTCACCGCCGGCGACGTACTGCTGGTGAGCGGGCGCCAGGACACGGCGATCGTCGCCGAAGGCGCGGCATCCGTCCTGGTCTCCGAACTCGACTTCGCCGATGAGGCCGCGCACATCGCGGCGCTGCTGCCCGAGCTCGCCTGGATCGCCGACTTCGCGACCCGCGAGCCCGCGGCGGCCGCGCTCGCCCAGGTGATGGGCATCGACTCCGCCGAGACCTGCGCGAACCGGAGCGGCGATCGGGTCATCTGCCGGATGATGGCGAAGACCGTGCTCGCCTCGGTGATCCGCGCCTGGGTCGCCATCGGCTGCGCTCCGGCGGGGTGGCCGAGCGCGGCATCCGATCCTTTCCTCGACCGCGTCGTCGACGCGATCAACGCGGAGCCCGGTCGCGACTGGACCGTCGAGACCCTCGCCGCCGTCGGCGCGATGTCGCGCTCGGTCTTCGCCGAGCGGTTCCGTGACGCCTACGGCCTCTCGCCCGCGGGCTATGTCACCTCGGTGCGGATGCGCGCCGCGCAGGAGCTGCTCTCGCGTGGGCTCGGCGTGAGTGCCGTGTCGCGCGAGCTCGGTTACGCCTCGGATGAGGGCTTCAGCCGCGCGTTCCGCCGTCACGTCGGCACCACTCCGTCGGCCTGGCGCGCTCAGCGCCGGCTCGCGACGGCCTGAGCCCGCCCTTCCCCTCGTCGCGGACGCCGGCCTTCGACGACCCCGCGCCGGACCAGTAGTGTGTGAAACGTCATAGTTGACACCGAGAGGAAACACAGCAGTCTCCTACGGAAGGTTCATCAATGAAGACGAAGTTCCTCGCCCTGCTCGGGTCTGCGGCGGTTGTCGCACCGCTGGCCCTGGGCGCCGCAGGCAGCCCGGCGAATGCTGCCACCGATGAGAATCCACCCGTTCTCGTGAAGGACGGGACCACCCAGCCGGTGTACGACTACGCCGGCGCGATCCGCGAGACGGTCTGGGTGGATGCGCCCGACCTTGACGGTGACGGTCAGCGCGAACGCATCGCGGCCGACATCGTCCGGCCCCACGAGCTCGACGGCAGCGCCAAGGTGCCGGTGGTCATGGACGCCAGTCCGTACTACCTCAGCAGCGGGCGCGGCAACGAGGCCGAGCACAAGGAGTACGACGCGAACGGCGTCGTCGACAAGATGCCGCTCTACTACGACAACTACTTCGTGCCGCGCGGCTACGCGTTCGTCGCCGTCGACATGGCGGGCACGGCCCGTTCGACAGGATGCGTCGACGAGGGCGGCGTCTCGGACGTCGAGTCGGTGAAGGCCGTCATCGAGTGGCTGAACGGGGATGCCACCGGCTACGACGCCGACGGCAATGCGGTGAGCGCCGACTGGAGCAATGGCAAGACCGGCATGATCGGCAAGTCCTATGACGGCACGCTGGCCAACGGTGTCGCCGCGACCGGAGTCGAGGGCCTGAAGACCATCGTCCCGATCAGCGCGATCAGCTCGTGGTACGACTACAACCGGTGGCAGGGCGCGGTGAAGTCCAACAACTACGCCGGCTACCTCTCGAGCGCCGTCGCGGCGAACCGCACCGTTCCCACCGACTGCAGCGCGAAGCTGACCTGGATGAATGAGAACGACGGCGACGAGTCCGGGGCCTACACCGATTTCTGGGCCGAGCGCGACTACCGGAGCGGATCGCACTACGACGTCCGCAACGTGAAGGCGAGCGTGTTCCTGGTGCACGGTCTGCAGGACAACAACGTCAAGACCATGAACGCCTCGAAGTGGTGGGAGGACCTGGAGCAGACCGGCGTCAAGCGCAAGATGTGGCTGACCCGTCTCGGCCACGTCGACCCGTTCGACTCGGAGCGGGCGCTCTGGGTCAAGACCCTGAACCGCTGGTTCGACTCAGAACTGATGGACATCGACAACGGCATCGACCGTGAACCGGCGGTCAGCGTCGAGGTCGGCCCGAACCGGTGGGAGCAGTCCAAGGTCTGGCCCATCGCCTCGGCTCGCACCATGCAGCTGCGCCTGCAGGGAGACGGCACGATGGCGCTCGGCAAGGCCGACAACGGCACCGCGAGCTACATCAACACCGGGCGCGTGTCTGAGTCCACTGCGGTCTCGCTGGCGGACAACCCCAACCGGCTGCTGTGGACGACCGGCACGACGAAGCACGAGCTGCGGATCTCGGGAACCCCGACCGTCGACATCTCCGTCACCCACTCCGCACCGGTCGGCCAGGTGTCGGTGATGCTGGTGGACTACGGCACGATGGATCGCGTCTCGGCCAGCGGCGACGGGGCGATGAACCTCGGCACCGAGTCGTGCTGGGGTGAGGCGACCGCGACCGACGACGCCTGCTACACCGACGTCGCCAAGCGCGTGCAGACCAGCGACCTGCAGGTGCTGGCCCGCGGCTGGATGCGACTGGACGGCGCCGGTGACCACAAGGGCACCGTCGAGCTGGCCGCCAACGACGTCGTGGTCCCGGCCGGGCACCAGCTCGGCCTGGTCATCACGGGCAGCAACAACGGCGTGATCATGCCCGACACCGCCCGCAACCCGTACACCTTCGATCTCGCGCAGACGAAGCTCAACCTGCCGGTCTCCGGCCCGATGAGCGGATTCGGCCCCGGGAAGCTGAAGGTCGAGGACACCGAGAGCCTGGTGGACGGCACCCTGCCGACCGCCCAGGAACTGCTGCGGGGCCTGGAGGACTGACCAGCACGGCGATGCCCCTCCTCGGAGCTTCCGAGGAGGGGCATCGCTCGTGGTTCAGGCCCGCACGCCCGCCCGGTTCGACAAGCCGAACAGCACCGCACCGATCGCCAGCAGCACCGCACCGAGGACGTACACCGGCACGATGCCGAGTCCATCGACGAGCAGCCCGCCCAGCCCCGCGGCGATCATGATCGCCGCCTGGAAGCCGACCACCACGATGCTGCCGCCGGCCTCCAGCCGATCCGGCATCCGGTGCCCCACCCACGTGTTCACGATCAGCAGCCACGACGCGAAGAAGAAGCCCCACACGAACGCCGCGACACCGACCAGAACCGGCGAACCGGATGCCGCGATCACGGCCAGCGTGCCGAACGCGATCACCAGCGGGGACACGACCGCGAACACCCGGTAGGTGCGATCGATGATCATGCCGATCACGATGTTGCCGACCAGCCCGCCCGCGCCGAACAGCGCGAGCAGCACGATGATCGCCGACGCGTCGAGCGGATGCCCCGCATCCGTCACCCTCTCCAGCGCGAGCCGGATGTAGGTGAACGCCAGGAAGTGGCCGAGCACGACCAGCACGTGGCCGGCGACGCCGAGTCCGATGCCGGGCAGCCGCAGCGTGCCGAGCAGCGTCGACAGCGAGGCCGAGCTCTCGGCAGGAACGCTGGGCAGCAGCATCCGCAGTGCGATGGCGAGCAGCGCGGTGGCGACCGCGGCGAAGCCGAACACGGCTCGCCAGTCCAGCACCTCGCTGAGCATCACGCCGATCGGAACGCCCGCGACGGTCGCGAGCGACGTGCCCGCCGACGTGAACATCACCGCCTTGCCGAGCCGCTCGGGCCCGGCGATCTTCGCGGCCACCGTGATCGACATCGCCCAGAAGCCCGAGAGCGCAGCGCCGAGCAGCACGCGACCGGCCAGAAGCAGCGGCAGGCTCGGCGCGATCGCGACGATCGCGTTCGACACGGTGGCCCCGACGGCCATCCACACCAGCAGCGCCCGGCGGTTCAGCCGCGGCAGCACCAGGCCGATGGTCGGCGCGACGATCAGTCCCGCAAGCGCCGTCACCGCCACCATCGGCCCGGCCTGACCCGGGGTCACGCCGATGTCGGCGGCGATCTCGGTGAGCACCCCGCCCGGCAGGAACTCCGCCGTCACCAGCAGGAAGCTCATCGCCATCATCGTGATGAGGGCGCCGTAGCGCAGCCTGGGCAGAGCGGGGGTCGTCACGGGGACGGGCGCGGTCGTGGTCATGTATCAAGCATCCCGTCTGCAGGGTCCGGCCGCCCGACCGTGCGTCCGGGGCATCCGACCGTTCGTCCGAGGCTCGGCGCGCCCCGCATGGGAGCCGAACACGGGCTCACGCGGCTCGCAGCCGGGGTTGCGCTCCCATGCGCCTCCCGCGGGAGCCGAACGGGCGCACTCACTCCCAGTTGTCGGCGAGCTTGCCCAGCAGGCGCGCGAGCTCGGCGCGCTCGTCCTCGTCCAGCGCGGCGAGCGCCTTGTCGAGCCGGTCGCGGCGCTGCCCTCGCACGCCGCCCAGCATCCGCCGGCCGTCGTCGGTCAGCACGATCCGCGTGCGCCGCGCGTCGTCGGGGTCGGCCTCGCGCCGCACCCAGCCGTTCTCGACGCCCTGCTGCACCAGCCGCGAGGCGCGCGGCTGGTCGACACCGATCGCCTCCGCCAGGTCGCTCACGCCCAGTGGAGCGGATGCCGCGGCGAGCGCCTCCAGCATGCGCAGCCTGGCCGGGAAGTCGCGCATGCCGGGACCGCCCCAGCCGCCGTGACGCCCCCAGGGTCCCGCACCGTGCGGCCCGGAATGCCCGTGCATCGCGCCACCGCGGCCGTGCGGCCCGCCATGGCCCTCGTGCCCGTGGCCCTCGTGCGCCCTGGAGGCACCTCGTCCGCGCAGGCGGGCGAGAGCGTCGGCGATGAGGTCGGCGGGGTCGGAGCTCGGGCTGGTCATGCATCCGATTTTACATGTGACTTGACATGCACCCACATTGCATGTCACACTGCATATACATGCAACATGACAAGTAAAGGACTTCCCATGAACAGCTCTGAGAACAACACCACCCGCCCGTTCGGCTTCTGGATCACGGCGATCGACCGTCTGATGGCCGACCGCTTCGCCACCGCCTTCGAGAACGAGGGCCTCACCCGCCGCGACTGGCGGCTGCTGAACCTCGTCGCAGACGGCGGCGATCCCCAGACCCCGAAGATCCGCCGGCTCGCCGAGCGCGGCTGGGTCACCCGCACCGAAGGCACCTGGCAGCTCACCGACTCCGGTCGCTCCGCCAAGGAGCGCCTGGGGGCCGTCGTCGACGGCATCCGAGCGCAGGTCGCCGAGGTCGTCACCCCTGAGGACTTCGCCGTGATGACAGCATCACTCGAGAACATCGCTCGCGCCTTCGGCTACGAGGAGGGCAAGCCGCTCCCCCGTCGCCACCGCGGTCACGGCCACGGCCACCGCGAGCACCGCTTCGGCCCGCACGGCCGTGGACACGGTCACTACGAGCGCCGCGTCGACGAGGGCGCCCCGTTCGAGGGCGGACAACGCGGGCACGGCCACTGGGGCCCTGGTCGCGCACACTGGGGCCACGCCCCGCAGGTGCAGCACATCCACATCCACACGCACTGAGCGTGATGCGCTCAGACGAGAGGGCCTCGATCACTTCCGTGATCGAGGCCCTCTTCCTCGTCTGCGCTCCGCCCTCGGGGATGCCTTTCGCGGCTTCCGGCCCCGCGTACCACCGAACGCCATCTCTCCCCTAACCGGCCCGCCCCTGCCCGATCACCCACGCAGCGAGCGCCAGCCCCCACCCCAGGGATGCCTTTCACTGTTCCGCGGCCCACGCAGCACCGAAACCCATCCCTCGCCGCCACGGCGCGACCGAGCGACGGCGGCGCCCACACCAAAGATGTGTTTCGCGGGTTCGCGGCGCCCGGGGCGCCCCGCGTCAGTTCCCTGTCGCCCCCGCGTCGGTCACGCCGACGTCGGTGCGGTGGAAGTTCTGGAACGAGCGGGATGCCGTCGGTCCGCGCTGCCCCTGGTAGTGGTTGCCGTAGGCGCCCGACCCGTACGGGTTCTCCGCCGGCGACGAGAGCCGGAAGAAGCACAGCTGGCCGATCTTCATGCCCGGCCACAGCTTGATCGGCAGGGTCGCCACGTTCGCCAGCTCGAGGGTCACGTGCCCGGTGAACCCGGGGTCGATGAATCCTGCGGTCGAGTGCGTGATGAGTCCGAGGCGCCCCAGCGAGGACTTGCCCTCCAGTCGCGCGGCGATGTCGTCGGGCAGGTCGACCTGCTCGAAGGTGGCGCCGAGCGCGAACTCCCCCGGATGCAGCACGAACGGCTCATCCGGGTCGACCTCGATCAGGCGGGTCAGCTCGGGCTGGTCCTCGGCCGGATCGATGAACGGGTACTTGTGGTTGTCGAAGAGCCGGAAGTAGCGGTCCAGCCGCACGTCGACGCTCGACGGCTGCACCATCCCGAGATCCAGCGGATCGAGTCCGACGCGGCCGGATGCCAGTTCTGTCCTGATGTCGCGATCGCTGAGAAGCACGGAATCAGCGTACCGGGCATGACCACGCTGTTACCCGGACGCACGCCTGTAACC
>JAITUD010000079.1 GCA_031286555.1 Microbacterium sp.
TTCTGGGCGCGACGCTGCGCGCGCGAAGAGGAGGGGTATTGGGGGTGGAGCTTCCGGAGAGTGCGTCTCTCTCGCCTGGCGCAGCGCTTGACCGTCGAACCTGCCCGGTCGTTGAGCGAGCGACGGAGGAGCGAGACGAAACGCCTTCAGTGCAACTGGGGGGCTACACCGGGCGGGGGTCGTCGGGGGAGTCGCCGTCTGAGGAGTCGTCGGGGGACTGATCCTCGGAGGGGGAGCCGCCGAAGTCGTCGCCGTCGAGAAGGCGGGCGAGAGCCTCGTCGAACTCATCGGCGGCGGGCGCCTCGCCGCGCTCGCCTGCCTGCAGGCGGGCGATCAGCGCGGCCGGGTCGTCGATGTCCGAGGCCTGAGGCATCAGATCGGGGTAGTCCCAGAGCGCGTCGCGGGCCTTGACGCCCACGGCATCCGTCACCGCGCGCCACATCGCGGACGCCTCACGAAGACGGCGCGGGCGCAGCTTGAGCCCGACCAGCGCGCCCAGTGCGTCCTCGGCGGGACCGCCCACCGCGCGGCGGCGGCGAGCAGCCTCGGCGAGCCGGACTCCGTCGGGAAGGCGCGAGATCGCCTCGGTGGTCACCACATCCACCCAGCCGTCGATCGTCGCGACGACGTTCTCCAGGCGGGTCAGCGCCTCGCGCTGCGCCTCGGACTGCGCAGGCAGCAGTGCGCCGCCTTCGATCGCCGCCCGCAGCTCTTCGGGGTTCGAGGGATCGAGCCGCTCCGCGACATCCTGCAGCGCGTCCACATCGACCTCGACGCCGCGGGCGAACTCGGTGATCTGCGACATCAGGTGCAGGTGCAGCCACTTCGCGTGCCGGTACAGTCGCGCGTAGGCGAGCTCGCGGACGGCGAGGTACAGCGCGATCTGGTCCTCGGGGATCTCCAGACCCTCGCCGAACGCGGCGATGTTCTGCGGGATCACGGCGGCCGTTCCTGCGGGCAGCACCGGGATGCCGACGTCGCCCCCGGACACCACCTCGAGCGAGAGGTCGCCGAGCACCTTGCCGAACTGCATCGCGAACACCGAGGCGCCCAGTCCCCGCATCAGCTGCCCTGCGCCCTGGAGCGCGCCCTGCATCTCATCCGGCGCCTGCGAGCCCAGGGCCTGCATCAGCGCATCGGCGATGCTCGTGGACACCGGGCCGGCAATCTCCTTCCAGACCGGAAGCGTCTGCTCGACCCACTCGCCGCGGGTCATCGCCCGTGGCGCGGCGGACAGCTCCGACAGCGTCGTGGCCTCGCTGAGCCACAGGTCGGCCAGGGCGAAGGCATCCGCCAACGAGCCGCGGGAGCCGTCGGTGATGCCCTGCCCGTCCTGGTTCGCGATGTGCAGCGCCTGGCGCTTCGTGCTCTCCCACGGGTCGCCGCCGAACGCGCCCTGCATCTGGGAGAAGATCGCCTGCATCTGGGCAGGGTCGATCTCGAAGCCGTTCATGCCGCCCATGGCATCACGCAGCGCTTCCGGGTCGATTCCCTCGCCGGACATCATCCGGCGCAGAAACTCCTCGAAGTCGGACGGGTCGGGTCGGTCGTCGCTCATGTCGCCCTCTCAGCACGCGGAAAGCCTGTGACCTCTACGCTAGTCACAGGTTTCTGCGCATGCCCCGGACGCACGCGGATCCCTGTACGCCACACGCGAACGTCGGAGGTCGCCCGTGTCCACAACCCGGTCCCGACGGCTCGGCGTAGGCGTCTGGGCGCTCGTCGTCGCGCTGGTCGCACTCGTCGCGCTCACCTTCATCCCCACCCCGTACGTGATCCAGCGACCGGGGCCGGTGTTCGACACGCTCGGCACCGCGAAGGGCGCCGACGGCGAGAAGGTGCCGCTGATCGAGGTCAAGGGCGCCGAGACCTTCCCGACCGGCGGCACACTCGACCTCACCACCGTGCAGGTGGTCGGCAACCGCGAGCGCACCCCGAGCTGGGCGGAGCTGGCCGTCGCATGGGTCGATCCGGCCCGCGCCGTGGTGCCGATCGACGTGGTCTTCCCCGAGGGCGTCACCTCCGAGCAGCGCGACAAGCAGAACGCCGAGCTGATGGTGAACTCGCAGCACGAGGCCACCGCCGCCGCGCTCACCGAGCTCGGCTACGACGTCGGCGCCAAGGTCGAGGTCGTCGAGGCGATCAAGGGATCGCCCGCTGACGGCGTGCTCGAGGCCGGCGACGTCATCGTCGCGATCGACGGTCAGAAGGTCTCCTCGGCCAAGGTGCTCCGCGAAGAGGTGCAGAAGTCCGAGGGCGAGCCGGTCGCCCTCACGGTCCGGCGCGACGGCGCGGAGAAGCAGGTCTCGCTGACGCCGAAGAAGCAGGACGTGAACGGCACGACCACCTGGCTGATCGGCAACTCGCTGACCACCACCTACGACTTCCCGATCGACGTCACGATCCAGCTCGACAACGTCGGCGGCCCGAGCGCCGGGATGATGTTCGCGCTCGGCATCATCGACACCCTCACCCCGGGCGAGCTCAACGGCGGCAAGAACGTCGCAGGCACCGGAACGATCGAGGCCGACGGCACGGTCGGTCCGATCGGCGGCATCCGCCAGAAGCTGTACGGCGCGCGGGATGCCGGGGCGAAGATCTTCCTGGCGCCCGAGAGCAACTGCAACGAGGTCGTCGGTCACGTGCCGGACGGGCTCACCGTGTACAGCACCGCGACCCTCGAGGATTCGATGCACATCCTGGACGTCGTGTCCAAGGGCGGCGACACGTCGAAGCTGCCCACCTGCAAGGCGTCCTGAGACCATTCCGTTACGAAGCCGGTGCACAGACGCCCTGCCTAGGATGGACGGGTGACCTCGAACCCTGCGCCGACTGCGGCCACGCCCCGGACTTCCCGAAGAATCCTGACGATCTCGCTCATCATCATCGCGGCGCTGATCGCCGGGTTCTTCGTGTTCGCCTCGCTCTACACCGAGTTCCTCTGGTTCGACCAGCTCGGCTTCGAGCGGGTGCTGACGACTCAGTGGCTGGCGACGGCGGTGATGTTCGTCGTCGGATTCCTAGGCATGGCGGTGCCGCTGTTCCTGTGCATCCAGCTCGCCTATCGGCTGCGGCCGGTGTACGTGCGGCTGAGCTCGCAGCTGGACCGCTACCAGGAGGTCGTCGAGCCGCTGCGCCGGCTGGCGATGTGGGGCATGCCGATCTTCTTCGGCGTCTTCGCCGGGTTCGCCTCGGCGGGCAACTGGCGCGTGGTGTGGCTCTGGGCCAACGGCGTGACCACCAGCGTCAAGGACCCCGAGTTCGGTGTCGACACCGGGTTCTACATGTTCGCGATGCCCTTCTACCACATGCTGCTCGCCTTCATCTCGGCGGTGCTGCTGCTGTGCCTGGTGATCACCGCACTGGTCTCGTACCTGTACGGCTCGGTGCGGATCGGGCAGCGTGAGCTGCGCATCTCGAAGCCGGCCCGCATCCAGCTCGCCGTGCTCGCCGGTCTCTACCTCGTGGTGCAGGCCGTCAGCCTGTGGCTGGATCGTTACCTGACGCTGACCCAGCCCGACGACCGCATCACCGGACCGGCGTACACCGGCGTCAACGCGACCATCCCCGGCCTGGCGATCCTGTCGATCATCGCCGCCGTCGTGGCGATCCTGTTCTTCGTCACCGCCGTGATCGGCCGCTGGCGTTTCCCGCTCGCCGCGACCGCACTGCTCGTCGTGGCATCCCTCGTCGTCGGCGTCGGCTACCCCTGGATCGTCACCACCTTCCAGGTGAAGCCGAACCAGAACCAGCTGCAGGCGCAGTTCTACGACCGCAACATCGCGGGGACGAAGACCGCCTACGGCGTCGACGACATGACGGTCACGCCGATCAAGGCGAAGACCGACACCGAGAAGGGTCAGCTCCGCGCCGACGCCGAGACCACGGCCTCCGTGCGCATCATGGACCCGAACATCATCAGCCCGACGGTGGCGCAGCTGCAGCAGTACCGCTCGTACTACCAGTTCGGCAAGGACCTCGACGTCGACCGCTACAAGATCGACGGCAAGATGCAGGACACGGTCGTCGCGGTCCGCGAGCTCGACATGTCCAAGCTCGGCGGCGGCGACAGCTGGAACAACCGCGCCGCGGTCTACACCCACGGCTACGGTCTGGTCGCGATGGCCGGCAACCAGCGCACCTCCGACGGCGAGCCGGTGTTCCTCGAGCAGGGGATTCCGTCCTCCGGCTTCCTCACCGACAGCGAGAAGTACGAGCCGCGGGTGTACTTCGGCGAGCACTCGCCGGAGTACTCGATCGTCGGCGCTCCCGAGGGCTCGAAGCCGGTCGAGATCGACTACCCGCGCGGTGGCGAGGACGGCGGTTCCGACACCAAGACGACCTTCAAGGGCGATGGCGGCCCGCGCATCGGCAACACGTTCACGAAGCTGCTCTACGCGCTGAAGTTCCAGTCCGAGCAGATCCTGTTCTCCGACCTGGTCAACCCCGAGTCGCAGATCCTGTACGACCGGGATCCGCTCCAGCGCGTGCAGAAGGTCGCCCCGTACCTGACTCTGGACAGCGATCCGTACCCCAGCGTCGTCGACGGGCGCATCGTCTGGATCATCGACGGCTTCACCACGAGCGCGTCGTACCCGTACTCGTCGAAGGTCAGCCTGCGCGATGCGATCGCCGACTCGACCAACGGGGGCTCGGCTGTTCCGTTCGACGAGATCAACTACATCCGCAACTCGGTCAAGGCCACGGTCGACGCCTATGACGGCTCCGTGAAGCTCTACGCCTGGGACGACAAGGACCCGGTGCTGCAGACCTGGCAGAAGGTGTTCCCGTCGACGGTCGAGCCGATCAGCAAGATGTCCGGCGACCTGATGAGCCACGTGCGCTACCCGACCGACCTGTTCAAGGTGCAGCGCAACATGCTCGGCGTCTACCACATCAAGGACGCGGGCTCCTTCGCGCAGGAGGACAACCGCTGGCAGACGCCGGACGACCCGCAGTCGCAGAACCAGTCGCAGCCGCCGTACTACCTGTCGATGCGGATGCCGGGCGAGGACACCGCGCGGTTCTCGATGTACTCGACGTTCATCCCCGCCTCGCAGGGGCAGAGCACCCGAGAGGTGCTGATGGGCTACCTGTCGGTCGACTCGGATGCCGGTTCGACGAAGGGCAAGAAGTCCGACACCTACGGCAAGCTGCAGCTTCTCGAGGTCGACACGGACACCACTGTGCCCGGTCCCGGCCAGGTGCAGAACACGTTCAACTCGAACACCTCCGTCGCGCAGCAGGTCAACCTGATGCAGCAGGGTGAATCTCAGGTGAAGTACGGCAACCTGCTGACCCTCCCGGTCGGCGGCGGTCTGCTGTACGTCCAGCCCGTCTACGTGCAGCAGTCCAAGGGCACCCAGCTGCCGAACCTGCGCAAGATCCTCGTCGCGTTCGGCGACCAGGTGGCGTTCGAGGACACCCTCACCGAGGCGCTGGACGCCCTGTTCGGCGGTGACGCCGGCGCGACCGGCGGTGCGGAGGACGTGCCGCCCAGCGGCGGCGAGACCACGCCGACCACGCCGACGACGCCCACCGCGCCGGATGCCGCTGAGAAGCAGGCGCTGGCGGATGCCTCGAAGGCCATGCAGGCCCG
>JAITUD010000089.1 GCA_031286555.1 Microbacterium sp.
TTCACCCTCGCCAAGGGAGTGAACAAGAAGGACACCGGCAAGGTCGACCTGCAGTCGATGGTGGACTGGTTCTCGGCCAACAAGACCGCCACCCCCGACCTGAAGCAGCGCGCCGTCGGTGCGACGATCACGCCGGCTGCGCCTGAGGGCGGCTACAAGGCCGGCGACCAGGTCACCGTGGCGCTCTCGTCGCTCGCGTTCAGCGCGGGCGAGCAGGCGCCGGGCGAGGTCAGCCTCTCACTGGGTGACGCCGTTCTGGCCACCGGCACGGTCGACCCGACGGTCATCGACGCCGGCGACGAGGTCGGTCGCTCGACCCTCACCTTCACGGTTCCGGAGGGGGCCCACGGGGCCCAGCTGCTGACCGTGAGCGTGGCGGGCACCGGCACCACCGCGCACCTGCCGATCACCTTCGCCGAGGACGGCGGCCAGCCGCCGGTGTTCGACGGCGAGACCTCGGCCAAGGCCGACAAGGTCGGCGCAGGCAAGGCGCTCGTGGTCTCCGGCACCGGGTTCGTCCCCGGCGTCGCGACCACGGCCGAGCTGCGCGGCAAGAAGGGCGTGACCGTCGATCTCGGCACCGTCGAGATCGCGGCCGACGGCACCTTCCAGGTGTCGCTGACCGTGCCGAAGAACACCCAGCCGGGCAAGTACACCCTGGCGATCGTGCAGGACGGCGGAGACGAGGTCACCGTCACCGTGCACGTGAACCGCGGCAACAAGTGATCTGACAGCAGTACAGGGCAGGGCCGTCGGGGTGACCCGGCGGCCCTGCTTCGTGCCTCCGAGCCTCGCCTAGAATGGAGGCATGCCCGAACCGAAAGTCGCCAGTTTCCCGGCGATCCGCGGTGCGCTGAAGTTCTATCAGATCGCTTCCATCATCACCGGCGTCATGCTGCTGCTGCTGGTCACCGAGATGGTGCTGAAGTACACGCCGATCCACCTCGAGCTCTTCGCCGGCGGCTCCGGCGGACCGCTGTGGTTCGCCCCCGTCGTGGAAGGCCCCGACGGCGGGCTGATCTCCACCGGCGACGGATTCAACCTCTCGCTCGGCATCCTCGTCGCGCACGGCTGGTTCTACGTCGTCTACCTGTTCGCATGCTTCCGCATGTGGAGCCTGATGCGCTGGCGGCTGCCGCGGCTCATCATGCTCGCCCTCGGCGGGGTCATCCCGCTGCTCTCGTTCTTCATGGAGAACCGCGTCGCACACGAGGTCAGGGCCTACCTGGCATCCCGCGAGACGTCCGAATCCACAGCATCCGTTCCTGAAACCACCACGGAAGGCACCCGGTGACCGAACAGAACTCCGCCGCCGCATCCAGCCCGGACACCGCGCAGCGGCCGGCGCTCGTCGTCGACTTCGGCGCGCAGTACGCGCAGCTCATCGCCCGTCGCGTCCGCGAGGCCGGCGTGTACAGCGAGATCGTGCCGCACACCGCGACCGCCGCTGAGATCGCTGCGAAGAACCCCGTCGCGATCATCCTCTCCGGTGGCCCCTCATCGGTGTACGAAGAGGGCGCGCCGCAGCTCGACCCGGCCGTGCTCGACCTCGGAGTGCCGACGCTCGGTATCTGCTACGGCTTCCAGTACATGGCTCGCACCCTCGGCGGAGAGGTCGCCAACACGGGGCTCCGCGAGTACGGCGCGACCGACGCGGTGATCCCCGAGAACGCCAGCACCCTGCTCGGCGGCGAGCCCGCCGCGCAGAACGTGTGGATGAGCCACGGTGACCAGGTCTCGCGCGCCCCCGAGGGCTTCGAAGTGCTGGCCACCACGGCCGCCACCAAGGTCGCTGCCTTCGCGAACGAGGAGCGCCACCTCTACGGCGTGCAGTGGCACCCCGAGGTGAAGCACTCCGACCACGGTCAGGCCGTGATCGAGAACTTCCTGCACAAGGGTGCAGGCCTGGCCGCAGACTGGAACAGCGACAACGTCATCGCCGAGCAGATCGAGCGCATCCGCGAGCAGGTCGGCGACGCGCGCGTCATCTCCGCGATGTCCGGCGGCGTCGACTCGGCCGTGTCCACAGCCCTCGTGCACAAGGCGATCGGTGACCAGCTCACCGCGGTCTTCGTCGACCACGGCCTGCTGCGCACGGGCGAGCGGGAGCAGGTCGAGCGCGACTACGTGGCATCCACCGGCGTCCGCCTGATCACCGTCGACGCGGCCGACACGTTCCTCGGCCACCTCGCCGGCGTCACGGACCCGGAGACCAAGCGGAAGATCATCGGACGCGAGTTCATCCGCACGTTCGAGCAGGTGCAGCGCGACCTCGTCGAAGAGGCCAAGGCCTCGGGCGAGAAGGTCAAGTTCCTCGTGCAGGGCACCCTGTACCCCGACGTCGTCGAGTCCGGCGGCGGAGCGGGCACCGCGAACATCAAGTCGCACCACAACGTCGGCGGTCTGCCCGACGACCTCGACTTCGAGCTCATCGAGCCGCTGCGCGCCCTGTTCAAGGACGAGGTCCGCGCGATCGGCCGCGAGCTCGGCATCCCCGAGGCGATCGTCGG
>JAITUD010000146.1 GCA_031286555.1 Microbacterium sp.
CGCGGACTGCTGGCGCTCATGCTGCTGCACCACGCCCGGCGCCCGGCTCGCGTGATCGGCGGGCAGCTCGTCCCGCTGGCCGATCAGGACCGCTCCCTCTGGGATGAGCGCGCCATCGCCGAGGGCGTCGACGTCCTGCAGTCCGCCCTGGCACGCGACCGCCTCGGTCAGTATCAGGCGCAGGCGGCGATCGCGGCGCTGCACGCCGACGCGCAGACCGCCGCCGAGACCGACTGGGTGCAGATCGTCGAGTGGTACGACGAGCTCCTCACCTTCGGAGACTCACCCGTGATCCGGCTCGGCCGCGCCGTCGCCGTCGGCGAGGCCGACGGCGCGCATGCGGGTCTTGCCGCCCTCGCCGCGGTGGACGAGGACGTGCCGCGGTACCACGCGGCACTCGCCTATCTGCACGAGCGGGCGGGAGAGACGGATGCCGCCGCCGCGGAGTACGCCGAGGCCGCGCGCCGCGCGACCAGCATCCTCGAACAGCAGCACCTGCTGCGCCAGGCGGAACGGCTGCGGGCCGGGCTCAGTTGAAGACACCGCGGGTGGGCCTGCAGGCGTCGGGGCTCCTGCAGGCCCACCGAGACTCAGGAGCCTGCCACAGGCCCGGTCGTCCGAGTCGCGAGCTCGTTGAGCACCGGAGTCGTGCCCTTCGAGACGAGAATGCGCACCGCGGTCGCGTCGTCCACATCGGCCGAGACCTCCTGGAACGCGAGCCCGTCCCGGAGAGTCGCCAGATCATGCCAGCCGGACGAGTCCTGCACCTGCAGCGTTCCCGCGACGGATCCGATCACCGCGACCGATCCCAGATGCTGCGGCGCGGCGAAGGTCCTGGCCACATACGCGTCGGCTGTCGCAGGTGTCGAGACCGTGAATGCCGTCGTCACGTCGCCGTCGACCGCCGCGGCCGGGGACGAGCCGACTGCCGGAGACAGGTTCGAGGTGATGCCGGTGTCGGCCGGGAGCGCCTGGAACTCTCGGATCTTCACCCACTGTCCGCCCGGGTTCGGTGCGGTCGCCGTGACCCGCACGTAGCGCGCCTGCACAGGCGTCGCGAACGCGTACTGGATGAGCGGGGCGGAGTCGAAGGTTCCCGGCACGTTCTGCCAGGTGGCGCCGTCCTGCGAGTACTGCAGGGTGGCGTGGTAGAGCATGTCTCCCGTGGCGGTGTCCGAGTCCGACTGATGCACGGCGATCGAGCCGACCTCGCGCACCGACCCCAGATCGATCGACACGGCGTCGCCGGCCTTCGGGGCGGCGTTGGACCAGTAGAGGTTCGAGGGATCGCCATCGACGGCTCGGCCGATCGCATACCCGTTGTAGGTGCCCATGGTCGTGGCCGCCGTGGCGGGGTACGCCGCAAGCGGCTCCTGCGGCGTGAGTTCCAACCATTCGTCGTACACGCCGAGCGCCTTCGTGAAGAACGAGGCGAAGACACCGTCACCGACCGAGGGCACGATGACGTCGGGCGACACGGTTCCGTCGCCGGCGAGGTCGGAGACCGTCGGCTCGAGCGCCTTGGCGCGCAGCTGAACGGCCTTCTCGATGGCATCCGTCGCGGCGACGCCGTCTCGAGAGCCGACCGCGGACAGTGCGATGAGCTCCTGCTGCAGTCCCCGCGCCCAGAGCGATGCCGCCTCGATCCAGGGCTCAGCGTCGCGGTAGAAGCCCTCCTGCGTCATCGACTTCAGGGTCTGCGGCAGTGCGGCGATCGTGGCGAGCCGGTTCTGCAGTGGCCGCATTCCCGCGCTGTCGCCGGCGGCGTACGCACTCCAGTACTCGTCGATGTCGGCGCTCAGCTTCGGTGCATCCTGCGAGCTCGGCCGATACGGCTTCCAGTTCTGGTTGAGATCGACGAACACTTCCAGCGCCTGGATGACGGCCGGGTCGTCGCCCGCGAGTTCCCGGATGATGGCGGCCTGCGTCACGCCCGGGTCGTACCCCGCCGCATTCCACGTGTAGTCGGCATAGCCCGCCAGAGCGATCATCGAGGCGTAGGGCTCGATCATCGGGTTGGAGGTGATGCCGTCGATCTTCGTGTGGAGCTGAGGATCGCGGCCGGTCAGGGGGTTCAGGAACAGGCGCCCGCGCTGGCCGTCGTTGACGGGGAAGTTGTCCCAGATGTACAGGTGATCCGTGTGGTAATTGGCCGCGGCGGCTGTCACGGACTTCAACGTGATCTGGTCGCTGAACACGCCTTCTCCCGTCCACTGGACGCGTACCGACGGATCGAGGGTGAGGCCGAACTCGTCCTTGTACGGGTCCTTGCCGCTGCCGTTGTAGTTGGTGGGCACGGTCTGGAGCGGAGCGAGATGATTCGGCTCGATGTACTCCTTCACCAGTCGGTTGAGATAGTACGTCTGGGCGTCGGCCAGCCATCCCCAGTTGCCCTTGGTGAACTTGGCCTTGTCCTCCGCGCAGTTGAGCTGCAGGGGGATGTCGTCGAGCGCGACGTAGAACGACGTCACGCCGAGCCCGCGCAGCTGATCGAACTTCGCGGTGGTCGCCGCGAAATCCGCATCCGAGGAATAGCAGACGTCATTTCCGGGAGAAAGCGCGTACGTGAAATTGACGTGGTGGGCATTGGCCTGTTCGACGAGGGCCTTGAGGTCGGCGAGGCCGTCCGCCGGGTACTGCTCCCGCCACTTCGATCGCAGATACTGATCGTCCTTGGGTGTGTAGATGTACGTGTTCAGCTTGTGCGCGCCGTCGAAGGCGAGCTGATCGAGACGCGCCTGCTGCGACCAGGGAATGCCATAGAACCCCTCGATCGCGCCGCGGATCGACATCTGCGGCCAGTCCCGCACCCGCAGCGCCGGCACTGTGTTCTTGCTGACCACCTGACGAAGGCTCTGCACGGCGTAATAGGCGCCGGCGCCGTCGACGCCGTTGAGGAGCAGCACCTTGCGGTTGCCGATCGCTCCGCTGGCGATGACGTATCCGCCGGAGACGAGCCCTGCCGCGCTCTCGACACCGAGCCCCGACGCGACACCGTCGATCGCCGAGTTGTCGGTGCTTCCGCCCAGCACGATCACATCACCGTTCTTCGGCATCGACGTGACGAAGTCGACGTGGCCGTGAGAGGCGTCGACGAGATCCGCGAGGGCCTGCTTCGCAGGGGCATCGGTGTTCGGCCCCACGACGACGCGAACGCGCCCATGGAGCCCGAACGACACTCCCTCGACGCTCACCTGTTGCGGCGCCGGCAGGATCTGCGGCGGTGGCGCGGCGGGCGCGGCCGCTTCCGCGGAGAATGCCGGTGCGGCGGCGAACGCGCATGCACCAAGGGCGATGGCGAGCCCACCGGCGAGAGTTGACAGGATCGGACGTTTCATGACGGTCCTTTCGCGCCACCGACGCTGGTGACGTATCGACGGCGAATGCCCCGGCTGAGGCGCCGCATTAATTAGTAATCAGTCATTACTTACCGTTTTGTAATTAGCCATTACATAACGACGACAAAACCCTAGGTTGCCCACCACGTCCACGCAAGGGCGCGCGCCGGAGATGACCGCATGGACATCCAGCGCGATCGGAGAGGA
>JAITUD010000296.1 GCA_031286555.1 Microbacterium sp.
ATGAGGCGGGAGAATGCCGGCTCGAGGGGCCGCCACGGGCCGACTACGCCACCCGCAGCTCGCCCCGTCCGAACGGAAGCACAGGAGCCCGGTACACGAGTTCGCCTGCATCAGACGGCGAGAGCGTGATCTCGGCCTGCCCGAATCGCCACATCCGGTTGTACAGGAACACCTCGAGCCGTTCCGGTCGTCCGGCCGACACCTGCCATGTGCCGACGCCCCACTGGCTGGGCTGCCCTCGGCCGCCGATCACCAGTGTCGGACGGATTCCGGCGTAGAGCGCGAACCTGGGCTTGTGCAGGTTCAGCTCGATGCGTCGCGTGCCCGATGTCATGCGCTTCACGCTATCGTCACCGCGACGCGGACCGGATCATCAGGAGCACTCCCCCGACAGCGCATCCACCACGGCGGTCGCGTCGTCGTGGAACTGCGCGTAGTAGTCGCGTTCGGTGTTCACCTGCACACGGTGGATCGCCCGTGACGGCGGCATGCTCTGCCAGCCGTCCAGCTTGCCGAGCTTCGCGTAGAACAGGCCGGCCGCGCCTGCGGGGTCCATCCGAGTCTCGGCGCTGCCCCACCAGTTCTGCTGCTGGAACAGGCCGATGCTCGTGGTGCGGCTGCCGTCGGGGTTGGTGAAGCCGCGGGTCTCCCAGTCGCCGTAGTCGATGTTGTGCAGGCTGCTCTCCCCCATCGCCGTCATCACACCGAGGATCTGACCGTCGCGCGCGAAGCCCAGCGTCCTCGCCGTCTGCACGATCACGGCCGCGTTCTCGAGCTGGTCGCCCTGCCACCCTGCCACACCCCTCGCCGGGAAGGACGCCGGATCGGCCGCGCACAGCGGCCGCTGCTCCGTCAGCCGCATCGGCACCACCACCCGCAGCGTGGCCACGGCCACGGCGAGCGCGCCGATCGCGACGCCGCGCAGGCGGCGCTCGCTGCTCCGGCGCCGAGCGGCGGCCGCTCGACTGGTGGCGTGCACGCCCGCCATCGTGCCAGCATCCGCTGTGAACGAGCGGAGGAGGGCAAAAGAAAAGACCCTCCGCGCACCCGACAGAGCCCGGTTACCCTTGCTACGTTTCCGTCCTGGGGGAATTGGCCTGGGTGTCGTCACGCGGAGAGCCGCCAACGAGTCTACCGGACATCCGAGGAGGTCCGAGACGCCCCCGGGCGGACTACGATCAAGGCAACGCGCACAGACGGGCGAAAGGGACTCCATGACCGACGACGCACCCTCGATCACGGCCGAGCAGTTCGCGGCGCAGACCTCACGGATCATCGAGTCGGTCAGCGCCGTCATCGACGGCAAGCCGGATGCCGTGCGCAGCGCCCTGGTCTGCCTGCTCGCGCAGGGGCACCTGCTCATCGAGGACGTCCCCGGCGTGGGCAAGACGATGCTCGCCCGCGCACTCGCCGCCAGCGTGGATGCCACGGTGCGGCGCATCCAGTTCACCCCCGACCTGCTGCCCGGTGATGTCACCGGCGTCTCGGTCTACGACCCGGTGGACCGTGAGTTCGCCTTCAAGCCCGGCGCGATCTTCGCGCACATCGTGATCGCCGACGAGATCAACCGCGCCTCGCCGAAGACGCAGTCCGCGCTGCTCGAGGCCATGGAGGAGGGGCAGGTCACGGTCGACGGCGCCACTCACCCGCTGCCCGACCCGTTCCTCGTCGTCGCGACCCAGAACCCGCTCGAGATGGAGGGCACCTACCCGCTGCCCGAGGCCCAGCGCGACCGGTTCATGATGCGCATCTCGATGGGATATCCGGATGCCGCCGCCGAGGCGCTCATGCTCCGCCAGCGCGACACCGTCAACCCGCTCTCCGCCGTCACCCCGGTGGCGGACGCCGCGTCGGTGCGCTCCCTGATCGCGCACGCCAGGAAGGTGCACGTCGCCGAGGCCGTCGAGGAGTACGCCGTCGCCCTGGCCCAGGCCACCCGGATGGACCCCAGCCTGCACCTGGGCGCCAGCCCCCGTGCCACCCTGCAGCTCGTGCGCTCCGCGAAGGTGCACGCGGCCCTGGACGGCCGCGACTACGTCATCCCCGACGACCTCGCCGACCTGCTCTCCCCCGTGTTCGCGCACCGTCTGCTGCCGGCCCGCGGCGCGCACCGCGCCGGCGCCCAGCCCGTCGAGGCCGCCCTGGCGCAGATCCTCGACCGGGTGCGGGTGCCGCTCGCCGCGCGGCTCTGATCATGCACCGGCGACCGCTCACCCTGCGCGGTGTGGGGTGCCTGCTGTGCGGCATCCTGCTCGTGATCGCGGCGAACCTCATCGCCGCACCCGTGCTGATATACCTGGCCGTGCTGCTGTTCGCGCTGCCGCTGGTGGCCGCGATCGCCGTGCACATGCCGCACCGCAGCGGATCGGTGTCGCGGGTGATCTCGACCGACCTGCTCACGGTCGGCGAGACCTCGCATGTGATGGTGCGCTTCGACCTCCGCGCGCTGCGTGCGCCGTACGGCCTGTGGCGCGACGAGCTGCCCGCCGCGGTCACCGGCGACGCATCCGGAGAGTACGAGCGCGGAAGCACCTCGCTGCGCTACCAGGTCACCGGCGCGCGGCGCGGCGTCTCGGCGCTCGGGCCGCTGCTGCTGCGCACCGTCGACCCCTTCGGCCTCGCGCAGCGCGAGCAGCAGTTCGGCGACACGAGCATGATCACCGTGGTGCCGCAGGTGGTCGCCCTCGAGCCGCTGCCGGTGCGCGTCGGCGCCTCCGGCGGCAGCGCGCACTCCCG
>JAITUD010000298.1 GCA_031286555.1 Microbacterium sp.
CTCGTGCGGCTGGAGCGCAACTTCCGCTCCACGCAGCCGATCCTCGACCTCGCGAACGAGGTGCGCCCCGGCGAGCTCGGGCTGCGGCTGCGGGCGGACCGACCGGATGCCGGCATCCGGCCCTCCCTCGTCGTGTGCCGCAACGCCGACGACGAGGCGCGCACCGTCGCCGACCGGATCCTCGAGGCGCACGTCGACGGCCTGCCGCTGCGCGAGCAGGCGGTGCTGATGCGCACCGGATCGCACAGTGCGCTGCTCGAGGTCGAGCTGAAGGTGCGGAACATCCCGTTCCACAAGTTCGGCGGCATCGGCTACCTCGAGACCGCGCATGTGCGCGATCTGCTCGCCGGGTTCCGGGTGGTGCTCAACCCCGCGGACGAGGTGTCCTGGTACCGGCTGCTGACCCGGCACCGCGCGATCGGCAAGTCCTCTGCGCGGGGTCTCGCGGCGCTCCTCGCCGACGGGGGCATGGAGCGGGCGTCGGATGCTGTCGCCGCCGCGCCCGCGAAAGCGCGCACCGGGCTCGCATCGACGCTCTCCCAGCTGGGCGCAGTGGATGCCACGACGACGGTGCCCGAACTGGTCGAGGCGTGCCGGAGTGCGGTCGAACCGCTGCTCCGCGCGCACTATCCGGACTGGCAGCGCCGTGTCACCGACGTCGACGGCATCGCCGAGACCGCCGCCCGGCAGTCCGATCTGCGCACCTTCGTCAGCGAGCAGGCCATCGACCCGGTCGACGTCTCGGGCGACTGGGCCAAGAAGCCGCACCTCGACGAGGACTGGGTGACGCTGTCGACGATCCACTCGGCCAAGGGGCTCGAGTTCAGTGCCGTGCACGTGATCCGCGCGACCGACGGCGCGATGCCCTCAGACATGGCGCTGTCGTCACCGGCGGGACTCGTCGAGGAGCAGCGGCTGTTCTACGTGGGCCTCACCCGTGCCTGTGACACCCTCGACGTGTACGCGCCGGCGCGGCTGCCCACGCATCCGACCTCGTTCCTCGCCAAGCACGTGATCGCCAAGCCGAGCCGGTTCCTCACGGCCGAGGCGCGGGCGCTGATGGACGCCGTCGACACGGCGACCGGCGAGGTCCAGGGCGGCGAGCCGGCCCTCTCAGCGGTCCCTGCCGCCCGCGTGCGGCTGGACGAGTTCGACGATCTGTTCGCCTGAACGGATGCCGTCGGGGAGGGCCGCGGAGGCGGCGACATCCCCCCGCAGCGCCGCCTCCACGAGATGGGTGATGTCGATCGAGACGATGCGCTCGCTCATGGCGCCGGCGTCTCGGGAACGGTGGTCGGCAACGGCGTGGGTTCCGCCGTGGGAGTCGGTTCCGGTGACTCCTGGCGTTGCGGCGCCCGCACGAACGGGGGCGTGGGCGCCTGCGCCCTCGAGCCGTCGGCCTCGCCGGTGCTGTCGTCGAGGGGCGCGACCTGCAGCGGGTAGATGTTCCACAGCGGCTTGCCCGAGAGATCCCGCTCCGGCACGGTGTAGGTGCCGTCGCCCTGATCGTCCCACCCGTTCTGGACATCGCGACTCTGCTTGCCGTACAGGTTCAGGGGAGTGCCCTTGCCGGTGTAGATCTGCGCGCCGTCGATGAGCATGCCGTCCCGGTCGTACACGAACAGGTTCCCCACCTGCGCGCCGTCCAGGAGCAGGCCGTCCGGCGGCAGATACGACATGTCGTCATAGGCGTTGAACGAGGTCGCGCGGTTGCTGATCTCGGAGATCGTCCATGGGATCAGCAGCACGGCGGCGATCGTCGCGACCGTCGCGATGTGGCGCAGCGGGTTCTTCGGCAGCCACTGTCCGCGGCCCCACTGCACGCTCACCAGCACGGCGACGATCACGCCGATCCACGCCACCGTGTTGCGCGGCCAGATGTCCCAGCCGAGCGAGAGTCCTACGAAGGCGTAGAGGATCCAGCCGCGGGACACCCACCACACCGGGCGCAGCGCGCCGAGCAGATGGAGCAGCCACGCTCCGAAGGCGGACGAGCGGATACGGGCCGGCAGGTGCCCGATCCACCCGCTGAGACGAGCGTGCCAGGGGAGTGCCGCCGCCGCGGCATCCGTCCGTTCCGGCAGCCCGGCTGCCGCCCGCAGCTCGCGCGCGTATTCGACCGGATCTCCCAGTTCGATGTCGCCGCCGCTGTCGGCTGCCTGATCGGTGAGGTCGCCGACCAGCCCGCCGGCCAGATCCTCGATGTCGTCCTCGGGCAGATCGGCGAGCTCGTCGCGGACGGCTGCGGCGAAGGCGCGGATGCGCTCCGCCGGCGAAGTCGTGAGATCGTTCATCGCTGCGCTCCTGCTTCGGGTCGGGGCCGGAAGATGGCCGTGTCCTGCGTCTTGGCGTGCGGATGCAGCAGCCCCGACATCGCCACCGCGAACTGCACCCAGGTGTCGGTCTGCTCCTCGAGCATCCGCTTGCCCTGCGGGTTGATCGCGTAGTACTTGCGGTGCGGACCGCCCTCCGAGGGGACGACGTAGCTCGACAGCGCACCGCCCGAGTACAGCCGCCGCAGCGTGCCGTACACGGAGGCATCGCCCACGTCGCCGATGCCTGCGTCCCGCAGGCGGCGCACGATGTCGTAGCCGTATCCGTCCTCGTCGCGCACGACGGCGAGGACGGCGAGATCGAGCACGCCCTTCAACAGCTGCGTCGTATCCATCGAGCCTCCTTCGGCACCGAACGGTGCGTTGGTTGGCACACTACCACGCGATGCACAGTAGTACGGGAAAGACAACGTGTCCGTCTGCGGGCGGGTCGAAGCGGGCCGCCCGCGTCAGCGGAACAGGAAGAAGTCGAAGAACCGCGGCAGGATCCACAGCATGGCGATCAGCGCGAAGGCGATGATCGCCACCCAGTTCACGCTGCGGCGCAGCCGGCGTCCCTGCGGGGCGACACCGGGCGGGGGAGCCAGCATCCCGACCGGGGGAGCGAACGGCAGAGCGGATGCCGGGCCCGCGGCAGCCGGCGCAGCAGCAGGAGCAGTGGCCGGCGCAGCGGCGGGCAGGTTGTCGTCCCGCCAGCGCGCCCACTGGTCGAACTTCGTCAGCAGCGCGCCCACGGTGCCGAACAGCCATGCCCAGGTCGCCGGGTCGAGGGTCGACGCCGGGCGCTGCATGTACAGGAACATCCAGTCGTCGACGATCTCCACGTCGAGCTGCGCGGCGTGGTCGATGAAGCGCGCCATGATGTCGGGCGTGAACAGGTAGAGCGCGTCGCGCTCGTACCCCTCCGGGCAGTACAGGGTGAAGTACCGGTCGAAGTCGCCCTCCAGCGACAGCCGCTGGTCCTTCGAGAAGGATGCCGGCAGGTTGCTGCCCAGGGTGTTGTTGCCGAGCGCGTCCAGCACGATGTTCGGCAGCGGCACGTCGAGCTTGACGGCGATGTAGCCCCAGTGATGCGTGGTGGAGTTCTTGCCGGAGCCGGTCGTGTACTCGTAGTTGCCGAACTCCACGAACCGCGGCTGACGCCCCCGGAGGGCGAGCTCGGCATGGCGGTCGCGGCCGAGCTGGAAGATCATCCCGGGCAGTTCGGGCTCGTCGATGCGTCCGACGAACTCCATCCCGTTCGCGGCCGCGAACCGGGCCAGGCGGTAGGCGCGGATGCGCCCGTTGCGGAAGCTCACGATCAGCACCACGACCACCACGACGAAGACGACGCCGATCAGCACGAAGGGCAGCGCGCCGGCGAAGCCGAAACCGATCCCGTTCGTGACCATCGGCACGAACACCAGCGGCACGACGGTGACGGCGAGCAGCGCGAACACGACGATCACGATGATGGTCGACGCGGTGGCGCCGACGCTCCGGTGCGAGCGCTGCTCCCGTCCGAAGGCGCGCACGGCCTGCGGGTCGACGGCGTCGGTCAGCGGACGCGCGTCGAACGTGGCGCCGGTCACTCGTTCACCCTGTCGCCGTCCCAGGTGAGGTCGGCGTCCTCGGCGATCGCGAAGGCCTCGAGGGCCGGATCGGCGACGAGCGCGTCGATCAGCTCCGTCGGCCCGGCGACGACGGTGGAGTCGAAGTCGATCTCGCTCACCATCACCCAGGACCGGTCCTCCGGCCACAGCAGGTTCGGATGCTGCGCCTCGCCGCCCTCGCCCCAGGGAGCGCTCGCGCCCCAGCCGGGATCGGTGAAGATCGAGGCGCCGGCGGTGAAGGTCACATACTCGCGGCCGGGCAGCTCCAGCCGCGGCGACTTCGAGATCTCGTCGGAGAGGATGCCCGGCTGCCAGGTCGGCTTGCGGAACGGGTTGTTGAACGCGTCGTGGATGCTCTGCTGCAGCATCCTCTCGTTCGCCGGGTCGGCGCCGAGCTGGAAGTAGGCGCTCGACGCAGCCTGACCGAAGAAGCCGACCAGGCCGCCCCAGCCGTCCCAGATCGCCGCGACACCGGCATCCGGGGTCGCGGTGTGCGCGGCGAGGTGCCGCGCGATCGCGGCGAACAGCGCGGGATCGATCACACCCTCGTCGGGCGAGGTGAACTCGCGCCCGTCGGGCGCGATCCGCACGTTCCAGTCGCCCTCGGGAGGCGTCTGCACGAGACGCTGCCACTGCGCGAGCGGATGCAGCGTCGAGCCGAAGGTCGCTGCGGTCTCGGCCCAGGTGGCGGGCTCGTCGACGAAACGGGCGATCAGATCCTCCTGCCCGGCATCCGACATCCGATCCCACTCGTCGACGGTGGGAACCGCGCGATCGGGCAGCGACCGCACCTGCGCCGGATGCAGGATGCGGGCGTAGGCGGGGAAGCCGTGCGGCACGACGCCGAGGTCCTCATCGAGCAGAGGGCGCAGCCAGTCGCCGATCGTGGGGTCGCCGGTCCATTCCATGCGTCCACGGTACCCGGGGCGCCTCCGGACACCCGCTGTTCACCCGGGCGACATGTCGGTGACGCACGATCGGCGGATGGCCGCACCGCTCGTGACCGTGATCCTGCCCGCGAAGGATGCCGCGGAGTACATCGGCACGACCCTGGAGACCCTCACACGGCAGTTCGACGATCCCTCGGCGCTGAAGCTGGTGGCGATCGACGACGGGTCGACGGATGCCACGGGCGATCTCATGCGGCAGTACGCGGCGCGGTTCGACCGGGCCGAGATCGTGGTCAACCCGCATCCGCGGGGGCTGGCGACAGCCCGCAACCAGGGGCTCGCGCATGTCGAAGGCGACGCGTTCTGCTTCCTCGACGGCGACGACTGGATGCAGCCGCGCCGGCTCGACGTGCTGGTGCGGGCGCTGCGCGAGCTGCGCTGCGACTTCCTGCGCACCGACCACGTCACCGTGAAGAGGGGGGAGCGCCGGCTGGTGCGCGCGCCGTTCACGCACCGCGGAGCGGTGTCCGATCCGCGCACCGCGATCCTGCCCGCCGATGACCGCACCATGGTCGACTACCCGTACGCCTGGGCGGGTCTGCTGCACCGGAGGGTGCTCGACGACGGGCTGGCGGGCTTCAGCGACGGGCTGTTCACCGCCGAGGACCGGCCGTGGATCTGGCGGCTGCACCTGCAGGCGTCGTCGTTCGCCGTGGTCGACGCGCCGCACCTGCTGTACCGGCGCGGGGTGACGGACTCGCTGTCGAAGACGCTCGACGGCCGGCAACTGGACTTCGGCCGCGCCCTCGGAGAGGTGCTCGACCTGGTGTCGGGAGACCGGGATGCCTCGCGGCTGATGCCGAAGGCCGTGTCGACCGTGCTCGCGCTGAGCGCGCACCACCTCGTGCGCGCCCGCCGGATGCAGCCCGCCGTGCGACGGGAGCTGCGCTCCGGCATCCGAGATCTGCTCACCCGGCTGCCGGCCGACGCGACGGCCGTGGCGATCGCGCAGCTCGACGGGCCGCGCCGTCGCGTGCTCGCCCGCACCCTGCGCGAGGCCGCTCGCAGCGGCGCACCGGTGGATGGCGCCACGGCGCACGCGCCGTCGACGGTGGCCTCTTCGCCGAGCCCGGAAGCCCCCTCTCCGGCGGCACTGTCACAGCTCCGGTCTCACTCGCTGCGGGTGTCCGGGAATCCCGACGCACAACGGGTGAGACCGGAACCGCCGAAACGCTCGCTCCGGTCGCAGGGAGCAGGACGATGATCCAGATCTTCGCTCTGCAAAGCGGATACGGGCTGATGGCGGCTGCCGCCGCGATCGACGCCGGGCTGCTCGGCGACGCCGAGCGCATCCTCGTGCCGATGAACACGGCGAAGGTGCCCGAGACGGCGATCGACCTCGCGACCACGCCTCGCATGCGCACCCTGCGAGCCCGGTTCGACCGGATCGAGCCGTTGAACCCACTCGTCGATCCGCGGCATCCGACCGCCTGGCGGCCCGACGAGCAGGACCTTCCGATGCTCGAACGGCTGTTCCGCCGGGCATGGCGGATCGGCGACGAGGACGTCGAGCTGTACGTGCAGTCGCCGCAGGTCGCACCCGCGCTCACACTGATGAACCTGTTCCGCGACGCGCGGCTCGGGGTGATCGGCGACGGCCTCATGACGTACTCGCCGATCCGCAGCCGGCTGCCGCGGCAGCTCACCGAGCGGGTCGTGCGGGTCGTCCACCCTGACGTCGTGCCCGGCGTCGCGCCGCTCGTCTTCACCGAGACGGGAGCCGAGCGGATGCCGGTTCCGGCCGCCGCGTTCGGCGTGGCCCTGCAGGAGGTCGGCGACGCCGCACCGGACGCCGCGCTCGACGCGCTCGCCGCAGACGGGAGCCGGACAGCGCTGGTGCTCGGGCAGTACCTCTCGGCCCTCCGGCTCGTCTCGGCCGCGGAGGAGACGGCCATGCAGGTCGCGATGATCGACCGCGCGGCATCCGCCGGCGCCGAGCGCATCGTCTTCAAGCCGCATCCCTCGGCGCCTCCCGGCCTGCGCGACGCGCTCGCGGCGCAGGCGACGACGCGGGGCGTGGCCTTCTTCGTCTACGACGGCGACCAGCCCGCCGAGTACGTCGCACAGCGGCTGGGAGCGAGCGACGTCGTCGCCGGATTCTCGACCGCACTGCCGACGCTGCGCGCTCTGTCGGGCATCCGCACGCACGCCGTCGGCACGCGCACGGTGCTCGACAGACTCGCGCCCTTCGAGAACAGCAATCGGATGCCGGTGACGATCGTCGACGCCCTGGAGCGCGATGCGTTCGCGTCGCCGGGATCGCTGCAGCGGCTCGTCGACGCCGTCGGCTACGCGATGCAGCCCGAGATCATGGCGCACCTGCGGCCGTCGGCGGTGTCGTGGCTGGGATCCGCGCCGGCATCCGTGCGGGAGCGGTCCATTCCGGCGGAGCGGCTGCGCGCGCTCGACCTGCCCGGCGCGCCCGCACCCACGACGACGCAGCGGATGCTGGAGTCCGCCGGCGGCGTCGGACGCGTCGAGGAGCTGAGGCTCACGGTCGCCGGCGCACGCCGGCGCGCCCGCCGCGCCTGGAAGGCGGCGATCGGCCGATGACGCGATCGGATGCCGCGCTTCGCGCTGCAGTTCTCGGCTTCTGCGCCGCGTCTCTGCGCCGCGCACGCCCGGAAGTGCCGCGCGACCGTTGCGGGTGCGGCAGCGGCGGGACCCGCAATGAGTGAGACCGGAGCTGAAGGAGTACAGGAGCCGACGATGAACGACAGTGGACTGACGGTCGCGATCATCCCGGCACGCGGGGGATCGAAGGGCGTTCCGGGCAAGAACCTGCGCCGCGTGGGCGGGGTGCCGCTCGTCGAGCGGGCGGTGCGAGCTGCGGCATCCGCCGTCGACCTCGTCGTCGTGAGCACCGACGACGAGGCCATCGCGGCCGTCGCGAGGGATGCCGGGGCGCGGGTCGTCGAGCGACCAGCCGAGCTCTCCGGCGACGAGGCGACGTCGGAGAGCGCGCTGCTGCACGCCCTCGACGTGCTCGAGGGCGACGGCCTGCGGATCGGCACTGTCGCGTTCGTGCAGGCGACGTCGCCGTTCATCCCGGCGGAGGGCATCGCCGAGGCGGTCGCGCTGATCGAGGGTGGCACCTACGACAGTGTGTTCTCGGCGTACGAGACCTACGGATTCCTCTGGCGGAGG
>JAITUD010000343.1 GCA_031286555.1 Microbacterium sp.
TCCTCGCTGGCGAGCATCGCCACGACGCCGGCGACCGACTCGGGGCCGGCGAAGCCCTGGCCGATGGCCGGGGCCAGCTTCATGAAGAGGCTCATGTCGGCGTCCTCGGGCAGGCCGGGCCCCTGGCTCTGCTTGCTCTGGCCCGAGCCGTCGGTCATGCCCGACGAGATCGAGCCGGGCTGAACGGCGGTGAAGCGGATGCCCTGCTTGGCGTACTCGGCGGCGAGCGCGTGCGTCATCGACTGCACGCCGCCCTTGCTGGCGGCGTAGGCGGCCATGTAGGGGTGTGCGAACATCGCCGAGGTCGAGCTGAAGTTGACCACGGCCGAGTCGTTGCCATCGAGCAGCGCGGGGATCGCCTCGCGGATCATCAGGAAGGTGCCGACCAGGTTCACCTGGAGGACCTGCTGGAACTGGTCCAGCGTGGTCTCGTGGGTGTGCGAGGAGCGCAGGATGCCGGCGGCGTTGACCAGAACGTCCAGGCCGCCGAGGGCCTCGACGGCGGCGGCGACGCCCGCCTTGACGGAGGCCTCGTCGGCGATGTTGACCTCGACGACGGTGAGACGCTCGGCGTCGTCGCCGGCCTTGGCGACGGTGTCGGCGAGCCCGGCAGCGCTGACGTCGGCGGCGACGACGTGGCCGCCCTCCGCGAGCATGCGCAGCACGGTCGCCTGGCCGATGCCCGATCCGCCTCCGGTGACGAGTGCGCGGCGGCCTTCATAGCGGTTCATGGTGTTCCCTTCATCGGTTCCGGGTCCGGAAGACCGGATCCGCTTCATCATGCCTAAGTGGCACGACGTGTCATATTGTCACTAAACGCACGAGAAGGGAAGTTATTCCCGTAGCCTCGGAGCATGGATGCCGCCCCAGGACTCATGAGCAGACGCAAGGCGCAGACCGCCCGGGAGATCGCTCAGGTCGCCGCCCGGCTGTTCGCCGCCCAGGGCGTCTCCGGCGTCACCGCCGCAGAGATCGCCGCCTCCGCGGGCGTCTCCCTGCGCACCTTCTACCGCTACTTCGCGACGAAGGAGGATGCCGTCGCTCCGATCCTCGAGATCGGCGCGGCCCGCTGGCAGTCGGCGTTCGCCGATGCGAAGGGCGATCTCGCATCCGCCATTCCGGGCATCATCGCCGCGCAGCTGAGCCCGTCCTCGCACGAGGACCGCGAGGCGCTCGCGGGCATGCGGCCGCTGCTGCGCGCGCTCGACGAGGATCGCGAACTGCGCACGGTGTGGGACCGCGTGAACCACGAGTCAGAGCTGCGACTCACCGAGCTCGTGCGCGAGCGCGGCGTGGACAGGTTCGACGCGAGGCTGCTCGCCGCCGCGGCGACGGGGTCGATCCGGATCGGGCTCGAGGAGTGGGCGGCGGGCGACGCGTCGCTCGAGGGTGACGGCTCTCCGGCATCCCTCGCCGTCCGTGCATTCGGGGCACTGTCACCTGTCATCACAAGCCCCTAGGCTGGACGCATGATCATCCCCACTCGCTCTTTCAACGATGGCTACGACATCCCGCAGCTCGGCTACGGCGTCTTCAAGGTCGACCCGGCCGAGACCGAGCGTGCGGTCTCGGAGGCGCTCGAGATCGGCTACCGCCACATCGACACCGCCGCGATCTACGGCAACGAGGAGGGCGTCGGCGCCGCCATCGCCAAGAGCGGTGTGCCGCGCGACGAGCTGTTCATCACCACCAAGCTCTGGAACGACCGTCACGACGGTGACGAGCCGGATGCCGCGATCGCCGAGAGCCTCGACAAGCTGGGCCTCGACCACGTCGACCTGTACCTGGTGCATTGGCCGACCCCGGCACGCAACAACCACGTGCACGCCTGGGAGAAGCTGATCGACATTCGCGACCAGGGCCTTGCCACCTCGATCGGCGTCTCGAACTTCCTCGTGCCGCACCTCGACGACATCGTGAACGCCACCGGCGTGACCCCGGCCGTCGACCAGATCGAGCTGCACCCCGCGTACCAGCAGCGCGAGGTCACCGACTGGGCCGCCGCGCATGGCGTGCAGGTCGAGGCCTGGGGCCCGCTCGGCCAGGGCAAGTACGACCTGTTCGGCACACCCGCCGTCGCCGAGGCCGCCGCCGCGACCGGAAAGACTCCGGCGCAGGTCGTGCTGCGCTGGCACCTGCAGAAGGGGAACATCGTGTTCCCGAAGTCGGTGCACGCCGAGCGCCTGCGCGAGAACATCGACGTCTTCGACTTCGAGCTCTCCGGCGACCAGATCGCCGCGATCGACGCGATCGATCCGGGTGACGGCTCGGGCCGCGTCAGCGCGCACCCCTCAGAGCTGAACTGATCCGTCCTGAGGGTGTCGGCGTAGCGTGGGGGCATGAGCAACCGCCTGGCCGGCACCCTCAGTCCGTATCTGCGCTCGCACGCCGACAACCCCGTGGACTGGCGTCCGTGGGGGCAGGAGGCGTTCGACGAGGCACGGCGTCGTGATGTGCCGGTGTTCATCTCGATCGGGTACTCCACCTGCCATTGGTGCCACGTGATGGCGCGGGAGTCGTTCTCCGACGCGGCGACAGCCGAGCAGCTGAACGCAGGTTTCGTATCGATCAAGGTCGATCGCGAGGAGCATCCCGAGGTAGACGCCGCATACATGGCTGCGGCATCCGCCTTCACGCAGAACCTGGGCTGGCCGCTGAGCGTCTTCACGACGCCCTCGGGGCGTGCGTTCCACGCGGGAACCTACTTCCCGCCGGTCGCCCGTGGCGGGATGCCGTCGTTCCGCGAAGTGCTCGCTGCCGTGCAGGAGGCCTGGCGGGATCGTCGTGAGGTGGTGGTCGAGCAGGCGGATGCCGTGGCATCCGCCCTCTCGCAGGTCGTGCCTGAGCCGTCGCCGCTGCCCACGACCGCGCAGCTGACGGCGGCCGCGGCTCAGATCGCGGGCCGGGAGGATCGCGTGTACGGCGGGTTCGGCGGTGCGCCGAAGTTCCCGGTCGCCACGACGCTGCGGTTCCTGCAGACGGTCGGTCCGGTCTAAACTGCGGATCGCGCGTTGACGGCGATGGCCGACTCGGAGCTGCGCGACGAGGACGGCGGGTTCTTCCGGTATGCGACGCAGCGGGACTGGAGCGTGCCGCACTACGAGCGGATGCTGACCGACAACGCTCAGCTGATGGACGTCGCACTCGTCGCGGGACGTGTAGATGTGGTGCGCGGGATCGCGGGCTTCCTGCTCGATTCGCTGCGTCGCGAGGGCGGCGGGTTCGGGGCCGCGCAGGACTCCGAGTCGTGGATCGACGGGCAGCGCAACGAGGGCGGCTATTACCAGCGGCCGGTGGCCTCGCGGGTGGGGCTGGAACCCCCGGCCGTGGACGGCAAGGTGCTCACCGGGTGGAACGGGCTCGCGATCGGCGCGCTCTCCCGCGCCGGGGCCGCGCTCCGCGAGCCGGCATGGGTGCAAGCCGCAGAGGATGCTG
>JAITUD010000081.1 GCA_031286555.1 Microbacterium sp.
CGATCAGCCGTCCTCGCGCACGTCCGCGACTCCGTTCCGCACCTGCACATGACCTGCCGTCTCGAACCGGCGGATCCACTGCCGGTCGTGGGTGACGGCGACCACGGCGCCCGGGTACCCGGCCACCGCGTCCTCGAGCTGCTCGACGAGTTCGGGATCGAGGTGGTTCGTCGGTTCGTCCAGCAGCAGCACGTCGCCAGGGGTGGCGAGTGCCGTCGCCAGGTCGAGGCGCCTGCGCTGTCCCACCGACAGGGCTCGGACCGCACGCTCCAGATCGTCGTCGCGCAGCAGGCCGAAGCGGCGCAGGGTGTCGGCGGCCACGTCGCGATGCGTCCCGGTCCGCGCGGCGAACTCGTCGAGGGTCGAACCAGAAGGGGCGTCCGCGACGTCCTGTCGCAGCCAGGACACCCGCAGACCGGGCGCGCGCTCGATGGCGCCCTCTTCCGGAGCGAGGTCGCCGGCGAGCAGGCGCAGCAGCGTCGTCTTTCCCGATCCGTTCGGCCCGGTCACCAGCCATCGTTCCCCGGCCGACACAGTCCACTCCGCCATCCGCAGTGCCGGCCCTGAGCGGTGACGGATCCCGCCGATCGCGAGCAGTCGACCTTCGGGCCCGCCTGCGGCCGCCTGATCCATCACGAACCGCAGCGGCTCCGGCGGCGCGGCGACCGGTTCGGCGCGCAGGCGGGCGACGCGCTCCTTCGCTATCCGGATGCGCCCCTTCGCTCCGTGGTCGCGCCCTCGCGCCCGGAAGGCGCCGTGCCCGAATCCGTCGAGCTCGAGCTTGCGCGGGATCGCCGACAGCCGGAAGGCGTTGGCCTCGACGAGGGCCTCGTTGCGGGCGATCTCCGCCTTCCATTCCTCGTGCCGCTCGGCCTGGCGGCGGCGCTCGGTCTCGCGCGCGATGAGGAACCCGCCGTAGCCGTCGCCGTATCGACGGAGACTGCCGTCCTGCACCTGCACGATGTCATCGGCGAAGGCCTGCAGGAACGCGCGGTCGTGTGTGACCACGACCAGCGCACCGCGGTGCGCGGCCAGCCGGGCCTCGACCCAGGCGAGTCCGTCGTCGTCGAGATCGTTGGTGGGCTCGTCGAGCAGCAGCAGCTCCGCCTGGGCTGAGAGCGCCACGGCGAGCGCGAGCCGCGCACGCTCCCCACCGGACAGCTCGGAGACGCACCGCGCGCGGTCGAGCCCACCCAGACCGAGCTGCTCGAAGGCGATCGCGATGCGCTGGTCCACGCCGTAGCCGTCGCGCGCCTCGAACAGGTCGATCAGGTCGCCGAGTTCGTCGAGCAGCGCCGGCTGCTCGTGGTCGTCTGCACGTGCGAGCCTCTCCGAGGTGCGACGGATGCTCACCTCGAGCTCACTCAGATCGGCGAGCAGCAGATCCACGGCATCCTGCACCGTCGCGGACGCGGGGAACGACGGGGCCTGGGACGCGTGGGCGACCCCGCCGGGGAGCACGATGCGGGCGTCGCCGGCGACCGGCACGACGGCCCTCGCGAGCACATCGAGCAGGGTCGACTTGCCGGCGCCGTTGTCGCCGATCACGGCGAGACGATCGGTCGGCCCGATCACCAGATCGACGCGGTCGAGCACGATCCGCTCGGCGAATCGGACGGTGACGGCGCGCAGCTCGCACACGCGGTGGCTGCGGGCGGCGGACAGGGAGGAAGAAGACGGGAACATGAGGGACTCCTCTCCGCGGCGGCCAGGGGCCGCGCGGCGATGCGCACACCAGGCGGTGCGGGATCTGAATGGGGACCTCGATCCCGCCGATGTGACGGCGGGATCGCTCAGGACCCGCTGCGGAGGCGACTCGACGCAGCGTCCAGATCTAGAGGATCAACACGATCAGGAACCATAGCAGGGATTCCCGAGTGGATGTCACACTCCCGCCCCGGCCGGTGTCTCCATGCCGAAGGCACGAGAACCGTGCCGCGAAGGAGCAGGATCATGACGAACCAGACCCGCATCCCCGCCGTCGAGGTCACCGGAGTGTACGGCGGCCTCGTGAAGACCATGGCCCGCCGCAAGCTGGGCATCGTGCCCGACTCGATCGGCGTGCTGTGGCAGCACCGCCCGGTGATGATGGACATGATGAAGTTCGGCGGTCGCACCGAGAAGTGGGACGAGCTCGACGACGGCCTCTCGGTTCTGGCGACCATGGCCGCCGCAGCGACGGTCGGCTGCAGCTTCTGCCTCGACCTGCACTACTTCATGGCGCACGACAAGGGCCTCGACGAGGCGAAGGCGCGCGAGGTGCCGATCTGGCGCGAGTCGACGCGTTTCACGCCGCTCGAGCGCCTCGTGATGGAGTACTCCGAGGCGATGAGCCAGACCCCGCCGACGGTGACCGACGAGCTCTCCGATGCGCTGCGCGCCGAGATCGGCACACCCGCACTGATCGAGCTGGCCGCGAAGGTCGGCTACCTGAACGCGACCGCGCGCTCGAACATCGCGCTCGGCATCCACGCCGACGGCTTCGCGGATGCCTGCGGGCTGGCACCTCTGGCGACAGCGGGCTCGACCGGCGTAGCGTCGCGACCATGAGCAGCACCGCACCCGAGGATCCGTTCACGGCCCACCGCGGCCTGCTGTTCACCGTCGCGTACGAGATCCTCGGCTCGGCGGCGGACGCCGAGGACGTGCTGCAGGAGTCGTGGCTGCGCTGGGCCGCTGCCGACCGCGCCGACGTGCGCGATCCGCGCGCCTACCTGGTGCGTATCGTCACCCGTCAGTCGCTGAACCAGCTGCGCACGGTGTCGCGTCGCCGCGAGGAGTACATCGGTCCGTGGCTCCCCGAACCTCTGCTGACGACGCCGGATGTCGCGGACGACGTGGTGCTCGCCGAGAACGTGTCCGTCGCGATGCTGACCGTGCTCGAGACCCTCGGCCCGACCGAGCGCGCGGTGTTCGTGCTGCGCGAGGTCTTCGACGTGCCCTTCGACGAGATCGCGGATGCGGTCGGCAAGACACCGGCCGCGGTGCGGCAGATCTCGCACCGCGCCCACGAGCACGTCGCCGCACGGCGGCCGAGGATCGAGGTCGCCACCTCGGAGCACGACCTCGCCGTGCGGCGCTTCATCGAAGTGATGAACACCGGCGACGTGCAGTCGCTGATGGACGTGCTGGCGCCGGATGTCGTGTCGGTGACCGACAGCGGCGGGCTGGTGCGCGGGGCCGCACGACGACCGCTGCACGGCGCGGACCGGGTGGTCGCATTCCTCGCGGGCACGATCGCCAAGCTCGACGAGGCCTACGACGTGATCCCCATCCAGATCAACGGCACGCTCGCCGCCGGCATCCGGGTCGGCGGGCGGCTGCAGGCAGCGGTGAGCTTCGCCGTCGAGGACGGCCGCATCGCCCAGGTCTTCTCGGTCGCGAACCCGCAGAAGCTCGCCGCACTGGATGCGGAGACCCGGCTCGCCCGGTGAGCGCGCTACGCCCGTGGCCCGTCGAGGGCGCGGTGGATCATCTCGAGCAGCGTGTCGGTCGCCGCGTCGACGTCGTATCCCGGGTCGTCCATCGCCTCCGCGAAGATCGCGTCGATCGCTCCGCCGATCGCGATGGCCGCAGTCCGGGGATCCGCGCACGACAGTTCGCCCTCGTCGCAGCCCCGCGCGATCGCCTGTGCCAGTGGGGTCCACCGCGGCGTCGCGCCGTCGGTCTCGAGCGGCTCCCCGGAGCGCGCGGCGAGGTACCGGACCAAGAACCGCAGATGATCGGGATGCCCCGACAGGAAGCCTGTGAGCGACCGCACGTAGGCGTCCACCGAGGACCGCCCGGTCGGGGCCTCCGCCATGGCGGCCCCGACCTGCTCCCCCATATCGGCGACCACCCGGAGATACGCCGCATCGATGACGTCGGCTTTGCCGCTGAAGTAGTAGAGCACCGCGGCATTGGTGAGGCCGGCGGCCTCAGCGATGCGCGCGAGCGTCGCCTGAGCCATCCCTCCACGGGCGACCGAGCCGATCGCGGCTGTGACGATCTCCTCACGTCGGACGGCCTCCCCGTAGTGCCGACGCCGGGTCATGAGGCGCCTCGGTCGAAGGCGAACACGTGCGCGGGGGCCACACCTGTCGACGGGGAGTCGATCAAGACATCCTGACCGTCTCGGCGCCACGACGCCGGATGCTCGGAACCGAGCAGCCGCACGGTGGCTCCCGGTGCGACGGTGACATCCCTGAGCCGCACCTGGCCGGCGAGTCGCTCCGACAACACGATCGCGTGGAGCGTGTCACCGGCACGGGTGAACCTCACCTGGGCGCCGTCCGCGGTCCGCGCGGCTGCGCACCGCCACGGCGTCGTCCCGAACACGGCCGGGCCGGCGGTGCGCAGCCATCCGGCGAGTTCCTGCAACGGCACACGCTGCACGTCGGGGATGCGCCCCGATCCGTCGGGGCCCACATTCAGCAGCAGCCGACCCCCGCGCGCGACGATGTCGACGAACAGGTGCACGAGCTCAGTGCCGGTGAGCAGGTCGTCCGCGGTCTCGGCGGCGCTGTAGCCGAACGAGTTCCCCAGGCCCCGCGTCACCTCCCATGCCCGGGCGGGCGGATCGGCGGGCACCTCGTACTCGAAGGTGCGCACGTCGAATGGGAGGGCCGGTTCCTGCTCCGGAACCGGGCGGCCGCTACGGGAGAGCATCCGCAACAGCCCTCCGACGAAGGCGAGGTACCCGCGCCGCAGCCAGCGGTTCCTCGGGAGACGGACCTGCGTCCACCGGTCGTTGACCACCCCGTCGGGCACCGCCCGGTAGTAGGAGGCGAAGAGGTCCCTTGGATCGTCCTCGGCCGGCCATCCCATGTCGTTCCAGAGCACCGACGGACGGTAGCGCTCGATGAGCTCATCCCAGTGCGCGCGGGCGTAGCGCGCGTAGTCCGCGCCGGCCGATTGCTGCGCCATGAGGTCGGTCATGGTGCGGACCGGCTGCTCGACGAACGTCCAGTCGATGCCGCCGGCGTAGTACAGCCCCATCCGCATCCCGGCCGCGCGCACGGCATCAGCCAGATCGCCCACGAGGTCCCGCGACGACCGGTATCCCTCCTGCCGGGGATGCGGCACTGAAGTCGGCCAGAGCGGGTACCCGTCGAGGTGCCGGGTGACCATCACCACGTACTCCGCCCCGATCGCCGAGAACAGCGCGGTCCAGTCCGCGAAGTCGACCTGGGCCGCCCCCTTCTCGAACTCGAGACGGAACGACGAGTAGGGGGTCTCCGCCCCGTAGACCTCGGCGTGATGGCGGGCGGTCGGGGACTCGGGGATGCGCAATGCGTTCAGGTACCACTCCGCGTAGGGGTTCTTCCCGGTGATGTCGCGCATCGCGGTGAGATCGGCCATGTATCCGACGAACGTGCCGTCTGGACCGTCGGCGAAGGCGGGCACCGAGTACAGCCCCCAATGCACGAAGACGCCCAGCTTCGCTGAGTCGTACCAGTCAGGGAGGGGACGTTCGAAGTTCTCCGGCTTATCCATCCAGAAAACTTACCAAATGGTGTGCACGCGGGGAAGAGCCTCTCAAGACGACGCGGGACGCAATGAGGCCCCGATCCGAACGGACGGACCGGGGCCTCAGTGAGCAGGCGTCAGGCGCCGCGCAGGCGCTCCGCGAGGTACGCGTGCAGGTTCGCGAGCGGGACGCGCTCCTGGCTCATGGTGTCGCGGTCGCGCACGGTCACGGCGTCGTCGTCGAGCGAGTCGA
Organism: Microbacterium sp.; assembly: GCA_031286555.1. Lineage (GTDB taxonomy): Bacteria > Actinomycetota > Actinomycetes > Actinomycetales > Microbacteriaceae > Microbacterium. The sequence goes on from JAITUD010000081.1 coordinate 5,702, forward strand.
AGTCGACGGTGACGCAGAACGGGGTGCCGACCTCGTCCTGGCGGCGATAGCGGCGGCCGATCGCGCCTGCGTCGTCGAAGTCGACGGTCCACTGGCCGCGCAGGCCGTCGGCGACCGAGCGGGCCAGCGGCGACAGGCGCTCGTTGCGCGACAGCGGCAGCACGGCCACCTTGACCGGGGCGAGGCGCGGGTCGAGCTTCAGCACGGTGCGGGTGTCGGTGCCGCCCTTCGCGTTCGGCACCTCCTCCTCGACGTACGCGTCGACGAGGAACGCCATCATCGCGCGGGTCAGACCGAACGACGGCTCGATCACGTACGGCGTGTACCGCTCGCCGGATGCCTGGTCGAAGTACGTCAGCGACGTGCCGGATGCCTCGGTGTGCGACGACAGGTCGTAGTCGGTGCGGTTGGCGACGCCCATGAGCTCGCCCCACTCCTTGCCGGCGAAGCCGAAGCGGTACTCGACGTCGATGGTGCCGGCCGAGTAGTGCGCGCGGTCGTCCTCGGGCACATCGAACTGGCGGATGTTCTCGGGGTCGATACCCAGGTCGATGAACCAGTTCCAGCAGGCCTCGACCCAGTGCTCGAACCACTCCTGCGCCTCTGCCGGCGG
>JAITUD010000426.1 GCA_031286555.1 Microbacterium sp.
GCCTTCGGCCCGGTCGACCGCATCGGCCAGCTGACCATGCGCAACCTCGACATCGCCGACTCGCGCTCCCGCCTGGAGCAGTACGCGGGCCTCGGCCTGGTCGGCGGCGCCACCGGCGAGCTGGTCGGCCGCGTCACCGCCGGCGAGGCCGCCGAGATCACCGAGCAGGTCGAGGGCTCGGTCTCCGAGGCCGACGAGAAGCTGACGGATGCCGTTGACGCGGTCTCCGAGGGCGCCGCGTTCGACTCCGGAACCGACTGATCGCACTCCCCGAAGCCCCGGCCCGTCTCGACGGGCCGGGGCTTCGTCGTCTCATGGCGGTGCACCTGCACGACCCCGGCACAGACGCACGACCGATACGGGCATTCCGTCGTGCAGGCGTTCCCGGGTCGTGCAGATGCGCCGGGCCGGGCGCCGGATGCTGGGAATCATCCGAACTATCTTGCACATCAGTGTGCAGGTTAGTATTCTGGGCACATGACCACCACCCGTGTGCCCCGCAGCGACGCCCGAGCGAACCGTGCCGGCATCCTCGAGGCGGCACGCACGGCGCTCGCGACCGACCCGCACGCCTCCGTCGATGTCATCGCCCGTGCCGCCGGCCTCTCCCGCCGCACGCTGTACGGCCACTTCGATGATCGCGACGCCCTGATCCGCGAGCTGATCGTCATCGGCGCGCAGCGCTTCAACGCGATCGCCGAGTCGGTCACCGACCCCGATGCCCGGCTGGCGCTCGCGCGCCTGGCCGCCCGCCTCTGGCAGGAGGCCGCGCACGTGCAGTTCGCCGCCGTGCTCGCTCTCGACGAGGCGCACGTCGAGCACACCGCCGAGGCGCTCGCGCCGCTGCGCCGCACGGTCCACGGCCTGGTGCGCCGCGGGCAGGACGACGGCAGCTTCCGCACCGACCTCGCCGCGCCCACCGTCGCGCGGCTGATCGAGGAGATGGCCCGCACGGTCGTCGCCAGGACGGATGCCACGAGCGCCGGCGCCGCGGATGTGGCTGTCCGCACGGTGCTGAGCATCGCCGGACTGTCCTGGCGCGAGGCGGATAGTCTGCTGGCAGCACACCCCGACATCGCGGAGGTCGCTGCATGAGCCCGGTCGGCACTCCGAACGCCTGGACCGTCTTCCGGCGCGACCTCGGTCGTCTGGCACGCGTCAGCAAGGCGTGGATCATCATCGTCGGCGTCATCGTCACGCCCTCGCTGTACGCCTGGTTCAACATCGTCGCGTTCTGGGACCCGTACTCCAACACGCAGAACGTCAGCGTCGCGATCGTCAACCAGGACGAGGGCGCGACCTCCGACCTGACCGGCCCGATCGACGTGGGCGGCGAGCTCGTCGCCGAGCTGAAGAAGGACCACCAGCTGGGCTGGACGTTCCTCGACGAGGACGACGCGATGGACGCCGTGCGCAGCGGCGACAGCTACGCCGCCATCGTCATCCCGCCGGACTTCAGCCGCGACTTCCTCAGCGTCACGACCGGCGACATCACCCGCCCGCAGCTGAAGTACTACGTCAACGAGAAGGCGAACGCGATCGCCCCGAAGATCACCGACGTGGGTGCGTCGACGCTCGACAAGCAGATCAACAGCACCTTCGTCTCGACGGTCTCGCGGGTGATCACCGAGCAGCTGAAGGATGCCGGGATCGACGTCGAGGGCAAGCTCACCGAGGCCCGTGACGGCTCGATCACCGCCCTCGACGAGGCGACCGCGAAGCTCGCGGCCGCCCGAACGAACCTCGCCGACCTGCAGTCCGCACTGACCGACGCCCAGGGCCGGCTCGACAGCGCCGGCGGCACGCTGAGCAAGGTCGACAGGACGCTCGCCGACGTGCAGCGCTCGATCGCCCAGGCGCAGACCCTCGCCAGGGAGGCGCAGCAGGAGCTGTTGACCGTCACCGACAAGGTCACCTCGGCATACGTCGAGGGTGCGGGCCTGCTCGCCGACGCATCCGGCAAGATGAGCGCGTCGATCGCCACGTTGTCGGCGGGACTCCAGCAGGCGAACGTCGCGGTGGGCACGGCGATCGACGACATGACCGCCGTCATCAAGGCCAACGGCGCGGCTCTCGACGAGCTGCAGGCGGCGCTCGATCAGCTCGACCCGGCATCGGATGCCGCACAGAAGCTGCGCGCGGCGATCGACGCGCTGCAGCAGCGCAACGCCGACGATCAGCAGGTGCTCGCGCAGCTGAAGACACTGAACGGCGATGTCTCGAACACGCTCAAGTCCCTCGACGCGGCATCCGGCAAGGTCGATGCCGCAGTCAAGCAGGCGGCGACCTCGGCGGGCGACATCCGCAAGGCGCTGATGAACAACGTCCCCGAGCTGAACCGCGCCATGTCGGCGCTGTCCGCCAGCGCCGAGGGCTTCTCGGCGGCCGTCGGCGCACAGCGCTCGCAGGTGGCGCAGGCGCAGAACCTGCTGGCCGGGCTGAAGACCCAGCTCGCCTCGACGACCACCGCGCTCACCGCCCTCGACGGCAACCTGGCCACCGCCGAGGAGGGCCTCGGCACCGTGCGCACCGACGTGCTCGCACTCGGCTCGGCCGACCTGTGGAACAGGCTCAGCGAGATCAGCGGGCTCGACCCCGAGCAGATCGCCGCCTTCATGGCCTCGCCGGTCGAGGTGCACGAGAACGTGATGTTCCCCACGCAGGCCTACGGCTCGGCGATGGCGGCGCTGTTCACGAACCTGTCGCTGTGGATCGGTGCCTTCGTGCTGATGGTCATCTTCCGCCTCGAGGTCGACACCGAGGGCGTCGAGGGCGTCTCGGTGCGGCAGGCCTACATGGGCCGCTGGATGCTGTTCGCCGCGATCGTGTTCTTCCAGTCGCTGCTGGTCTCGATCGGCAACCTGGTGATCGGCGTGCAGACCGCGAACGCCTTCGCATTCGTGGGCACCAGCGTGCTCATCGGCATGGCCTACCTCAGCATCATCTACGCGCTGTCGGTCGTCTTCGGCTACGTCGGCAAGGGGCTCGCCATCCTGCTGGTGATCTTCCAGATCCCCGGGGCATCCGGCCTGTATCCGATCGAGATGATGCCGGACTTCTTCCGCGGCCTGTATCCGTTCCTGCCGTTCACCTACGGCATCGACGCGCTCCGCGAGACCATCAGCGGCTTCTACGACGGCACCTGGTGGCGCGCGATGGGGACGCTCGCGATCTTCGTGATCCTCGCCTTCGTGCTCGGGCTGGTCCTGCGCCGCTGGCTGGGCAACTTCGCGCTGCTGTTCAACCGCAAGCTGGCGGAGAGCCGGCTGCTGGTCAGCGAGGACGTGCAGATCATCGGCCGCCGCCGCACCCCGCAGATCATCCGCGCGCTGACCGACGGCGACGGCTTCCGCGCCGAGAACGCGGCGCGGGCGCGCCGGTTCACCGAGCACTACCCGACCCGGCTGCGCCTCACGGTGATCATCGGCGTCGCGGTGATGGCCGTGATCGGCGTCGCAGCCTGGCTGCTGCCCGACGCCAAGGCGACCATGCTCGGCCTGTGGGCGCTCTGGTGCCTGATCCTCATCGCCGCCCTGGTGACGCTGGAGTACATCAAGCAGAGCATCGAGCAGGCATCCGAGCTGGGCGCGATGCCCGAGGCCGACCTGCGCCAGGCGCTGATCGACGAGACGACCGAGGCCGGCATCCTGCACACCTCCGGCCCGGCAGGCGCGCCGGAGGAGGCGGATGCTGCGGCGAGCGCCGCACCCGCCACGGCGACCGTCGCGACCGCGGTGCTCGAGCGGCCGGAGGCCGAGGCGGAGCCGGACGACGACACGGTCTCTCTCGAGGAGCTCTTCGAGACGGATGCCGGTGACGAGCCGGCCACTGAAGAGGAAGAAGAGACGCCCGACACTGACGAAGAGCCCGACACCGAGGAAGAGGAGGAGCAGAAGTGAAGAACATCCTCGCCGTGCTCCGCTTCGACCTGCGTCGGGCGACCAGCAGCGTCATGGCCGTCATCGTGCTGTTCGGCCTGGTCGTGATCCCCTCGCTGTTCACCTGGTTCAACGTGATCGCGAGCTGGAACCCGTTCGAGAACACCAAGAACCTGAAGGTCGCCGTCGCGAGCGTCGACGAGGGCTACCAGAGCGACCTGGTGCCGATCCGTCTGAACGTCGGCGATCAGGTGCTGTCGGCTCTGCGCGCGAACGACGACCTGGACTGGGTGTTCACGTCGAAGGAGGACGCGATCGACGGCACCCGCTCCGGCGCGTACTACGCCGCGATCGTGCTGCCGCCCACTTTCAGCGAAGACATGATGACGTTCTACTCGAACGGCGCCGAGCCGACCCGCATCGAGTACTACACGAACGAGAAGAAGAACGCCCTCGCCCCGAAGATCACCGAGCAGGGCGCCGGCGAGGTGTCCACGAGCATCAACGAGGTCTTCACCGAGAAGCTCAGCGAGGCCGGTCTGAACATCATCACCTCGCTGTCGTCGTACCTCGACGACGCCGACACCCAGGCGGCGCTGTCCAGGCTGCAGGCGCACGTCGCCTCGGTCTCGGCGCAGCTGCGCGCCGGCGCGTCGACGGCCGACATGTTCACCGCCCTGCTCGAATCCAGCCGTCCGCTGCTGGACAGCGCATCCGGCCTGGCGTCCTCGTCGGCCGATGCCCTGCGCAGCGCTAAGGGCGCGATGGGCGACGGCAAGCAGGCCGCGAAGTCGCTGAAGCAGACCCTCTCGACCACCTCGGCCGCACTGGGCAAGGCGCTGTCGGCCACAGCCGACAGCTATCAGGCGGTCGCCGACAGCGTCGACGACGTGTTCGCCTCGATGGATGCGCAGTCGGCGAGCTCAGCGGATGCGCTGCGCGCCATCGGCGCACGCGTGCAGACCCAGATCGACCAGCAGCAGAAGGTGCGCGACGACCTGGTGAACAATGTGCGGCCCCTGCTGCCGGACAGCGCGCTGGACGCCTTCGACGCGACCATCGCGCGGATCGACTCCGCGATCGCGCGCGAGCAGGCCCTGCAGGGGCGCCTCGACGACGCGGCCTCGCAGATCGTCACCGGCAACGCCGAACGGCAGGCGACGCACGCCGAGATCTCGAAGCTGATCGGGCAGGCGAAGGCTGCGGTGAAGGATGCCGGCAGCGAATTCGAGAAGAGCCTGCAGCCCAAGCTCGACGCCCTGGCCGCCACGCTCGCCGACATCGGCCGCGACGTGAACTCGATCGGCGACGACCTGTCCGCGGCGGCGAAGTCGCTGTCGGGCTCGGACTCGCTGAGCAGCATCCTCACCAAGGGCGAGACGCTCACCTCGGGGATCTCGGCCTCGCTCATCGAGACCGCCGACCGCTTCGACGAGCTCGACGCAGCGCTGAAGAAGGCCGTGGACAGCGGCGACCTCAGCGACCTGCGCAGGGTGATCGGCTCGGACCCCGAGGCCCTCGCCACGTTCGTGGCCGAGCCTGTCGAGCTGGACCGGGTGCCGGTGTACTCGGTGGTCAGCTTCGGCGCCGCGATGACTCCGATGTACACCGTGCTGGCTCTGTGGGTCGGCGCGCTGCTGACTTCGGTGGCCATCCGCGTGGATCCGCCTCAGGACGAGGCATCCGGTCTTCCGCCGCTCTCCCCCACCCAGAAGTACCTGGGCAGGTTCGGCATCTTCGCGATCGTGGGCTTCCTGCAGAGCTCGCTGGTGTGCCTGGGCAGCATCCTGTTCACGCAGGTGCAGCCGCAGCATCCGTTCCTGCTGATCCTGGCGGGCTGGGTGAGCTCGCTGGTGTTCATGCTGATCATCTACACGTTCGTGGTCACGTTCGGCAACGCAGGCAAGGCGCTGTCGGTGCTGCTGCTCGTGATCCAGATCTCCAGCTCGGGCGGTGCCTACCCGCTGCAGGTGCTGCCGCAGTGGTTCCAGAACATCAGCCCGTGGCTGCCCGCCACGCACGCGGTCAGCGCGATGCGTGCGGCGATCGCTGGGATCTACCGGAACGACTACTGGGTGCAGCTGGGCTGGCTGGCGCTGTTCGCCGTCCCGGCGCTGCTGCTCGGCCTGGTGCTGCGCCTGCCGCTCATCCACGGCAACCAGAAGATGCTGCGCGCGCTGGAGTCCACGAAGCTCATGTGAGCGAGGCCGCCCAGGCCTCCACGCCGATCACCTCGGCCTGCCGCGGGAACACCTTCTCGGTCAGCACCCGGTGCACCTCGGGATCCATGTCGGCGCAGGCGTCGGCGAGAACGGTGAGCCCGAAGTCGAGATCGGCTGCGGCGCGCAGCGTGCTGAGCACGACGCCGCTGGTGGAGATGCCCGCGAGCACCAGGTCGGTGGCGCCGAGTCCGCGCAGCACGACGTCGAGGTCCGACGCGAACGCGCCGATGCGTCGCTTCACTACGACCGGCTCGGCCGGCCGCGGGGTCAGAGCCTCGATGATCTGGGTGGCCTCGGCCGTCTCGGTCATGTGCGCGGCCGTCGGCGAGTCGGCGATCGCTCCGAAGGAGCGGTTGCGGCTCGCGGCCTCGGGGAAGCCCTCGCGGAATGCGACGCGTACGAACACGACGGGCACGCCCGCCTCGCGCGCCGCGGCGAGCGCGCGCTGGGCGTTCGGGATCACGTCGGACCCCTCCGCGTAGCGGGCGGCGATGCCGTTCTGGAAGTCCATCAGAAGCAGTGCAGTGGTCATTCCGGCATCATCGCACAAAATAGACAGGGTTACCTGTACAGTTTAGGCTGTCGATATGACGGATGCTCCCACTCCCCCGCAGACGGCGCACGACCTGCGCACGGTCATCGCGCGGATGATGCGCCGCTTCCGCGAGGCGGGAGCCGACGACGCACTCACCCCGGCGCAGGCCTCCGCCCTCGCACGGCTCGGCAAGGGCGGCGTCTCGACGGTGAGCGCCCTCGCGACCGCCGAGCGGGTGCGCCCGCAGTCCATGGCCGCGACGGTCGAGGCGCTGGAGCGCGCCGGGTTCGTGACCCGCAGTCAGGACCCGAGCGACGGGCGCCGACAGATCATCGACCTCACTCAGGCGGGCTCGGCGCGCATCGAGGGGCAGAAGGATGCCGCTGCCGCCTGGCTCGAGCAGGCCCTCGCCGAGCTCGATCCCGACGACCTGCGCACCGTCTCGTCGGCGATGACCGTGCTCGAGAAGATGCTGCGCTGATGAGGATGCAGAACCGATGAGGATCGGCGGCTCCGCGCCCGCCGGACGCTTCGATCGGCGGCTGCTGGCCCCGATGATGATCGGGACGATCCTCAACCCGATCAACACGGCGATCATCGCCGTCGCCCTGACCCCGATCGGGATCGCTCTCGGCGCCCCCGCGAGCGAGACGGTCTGGCTGGTGTCGAGCCTGTACCTGGCGACCGCGATCGGTCAGCCCCTGGTCGGCCGGCTCGTCGACATCTTCGGCGTGAAGTCGCTGTCGCTCATCGGCGCCGCGCTCGTCGTCGTCGCCGGGGCGATCGGCCTGCTCGCGCCGGAGAGCCGTGACAGCATCTGGTGGCTGGTCGCCGCCCGCGTCATCCTCGGCCTCGGCACCTGTGCGGGGTATCCCGCCGCGATGCACCTGATCCGATCGGAGGGCGAGCGCACCGGACGCGCCTCGCCCGCCACGATCCTCACCCTGCTCTCCGTCACGACGCAGACGATCGCCGTGATCGCCCCCGCGCTCGGCGGACTGCTGATCGGCGCATGGGGCTGGCGAGCCACGTTCGCGGTGAACATCCCGCTCGGCATCGCCACCTTCCTGCTCGCTGCGCTGTTCTTCCCCCGGCGCACCGGCCTGGAGCCTGCGCCGGGGAGCCGGCCGCGGATCGACGGACTGGGCATCGTGCTGTTCGGCGTCGCGATGCTGGCACTGCTCGTGTTCCTGCAGAACCTCTCCTCCGGCCTGTTCTGGCTGCTGCCGATCGCACTGATCGCCGGCGCGGGTTTCACCTGGTGGGAGCTGCGGGCCACGGATCCCTTCATCGACGTCCGGGTGCTCACCGGCAACGTTCCGCTGCTGCTCAGCTACCTGCGCTCGCTGCTGACGGCGACGATCTCGTACTCGTTCGTGTACGGCTTCACGCAGTGGCTCGAGGACGGACGCGGACTGGATCCGACGGCGGCAGGGCTCGTCCTGGTGCCGGTGTTCGCGGCCGGCGTCGCCGTCGCACTCGCCTTCGGGCGGCGGCCCGAGGTGCGCTGGAAGCTGCTGCTCGGCTCGGCCGCGCAGCTCGTCGCCGGCATCCTCGTGCTGTTCATGACCGGCTCCTCGCCGATCTGGTTCCTGGTGCTGACGATGCTGGTGCTCGGCGTCCCTCAGGGTCTGAACAACCTCGCGATCCAGAACTCGCTCTACTTCCAGGCGGAGCCCGAGCGCATCGCCTCATCGGCCGGGCTGCTGCGCACGTTCTCGTACATGGGCGCGATCGTCTCGTCGGTGATCTACGGCAACCTGTACGGCGTGCGGGCGTCGACCGAGGGACTGCACGATCTCGGTTGGGTCGTCGTCGGGATCGCCGTGCTGTTCCTGCTCATCACGGTGTTCGACCGGTCGCTCGCGCGCATCGGCCGGTAAGCGTTTCATCGCCGATGGGCGCGGGGTTAGGATGCCAAGGCGTGCGTCTCCCCCCGGACGCCGGCCCTTGATCGCGTGAGCCCCCGACTCACCGTCCCGACCTGTATCGAGAGTGTTCCCTCTGATGTCCACAGAGACCCCGGCTTCCGCCGTACGCCCCTCCGCCGGAGTGCGCTTCGGCCGCGCACTGTTCGTCATCGTCGCGATCATCCTGGTGATCGCCACCGCCGCCGCCTTCTTCCTGGCCTGGACCGCGCAGCGGTCGTTCCCGCAGACCGATGGCCAGACCTCGCTGAAGGGCCTGCAGTCGAAGGTGCTGGTGCAGCGCGACGATCGCGGCATCCCGACGATCACGGCGGACTCGACCGACGACCTGTTCTTCGCCGAGGGATACACGCACGCGCAGGACCGGTTCTTCGAGATGGACTTCCGCCGGCACACCACCGCCGGACGCCTGTCCGAGATGTTCGGCGAGTCTCAGACCGGCACCGACGCCTTCCTGCGCACGCTGGGCTGGCGCAAGGTCGCCGAGGAAGAGGTCAAGAACCTCGACGAGACCACCCGCGGCTACTACGAGGCGTATGCCAAGGGCGTGAACGCC
>JAITUD010000456.1 GCA_031286555.1 Microbacterium sp.
GGCGTCCATCGCGGTCTGCGGATCCCACTCGAAGCGGGGCAGGGCCGCCGCGTCGCCGCGCAGTGCGAAGGGCACCGTGCCGAAGCCGAACCAGCCGGCGGTGTCGGTCGCGCGCGAGGGCAGCTCGTCCTCGACCAGGCGCACCACGGCCACGGCATCCCATTCCAGGCCCTTCGAGCCGTGGATCGTGAGCAGCTGCACGACGCCGGGCTCGGGCGGCTCGGGGCGCGGCATGAGTTCATCGGTGAGCTCGGCCTTGTCGAGCCATGCCAGCAGGCTGCCGATCGTGCCGCGCTCGTCCGCCGCGAGGAAGGCGCGCACCTCGTCGGCGGCGCGCTCCACGCGCTCGCGCCTGGCGCCGAGCGGATCGAGCGGCCAACTCGCTGTCATCCCCGGACCGTCGTAGGGGTTCTCGTCGGGATCGACCTGTCCCACTCCCTCGACGCCGAGCACGTCGAAGGCCTCGAGCAGGTACGGGCTGGGCGTGCGCGGCTTCTTCTGCCCCGCCCAGTGCGCGCCGGTCAGCAGCAGGTCGCTCCGGGCCCTGGTCACGGCGACGTAGGCGAGACGGCGCTCCTCCTGCTTCTGATACCCGGAGTACGCCTTCTTGAACCGGGTGAGCGCGCCGCCCTGGGGATTGGCCTTGGTCTCCCCGCCCGACAGAGACGTCTGGCCGGCCTTCTGCCGCTTCACCGGATCGTCGCCGACGGCGTCCATGGCGGACTGAGGGTCCCACTCGAACCGCGGCAGCGCTGCGGCGTCGCCGCGCAGGGCGAAGGGCACGGCTCCGAAGCCGAACCATCCGGCGGTGTCGGTCGGACGGGAGGGCAGCTCCTCCTCGACGAGGCGCACCACTGCCACCGCATCCCATTCCAGGCCCTTCGAGCCGTGGATCGTGAGCAGCTGCACGACTCCCGGCTCGGGCGGCTCGGGGCGAGGCATGAGTTCGTCGGTGAGCTCGGCCTTGTCGAGCCAGGCCAGCAGGCTGCCGATCGTGCCGCGCTCGTCCGCCGCGAGGAAGGCGCGCACCTCGTCGGCGAATGCGCGCAGCTGTGTGGTAGCGACGCGTGCCGGGCCCCGGGTCTCGTTCACGGCCAGTTCGATGTCGAGGCGAAGCTCGAACTCGATCAGCCTGATCAGCTCGGGCAGCGGCTGGGCGACGGCGCGGCGCAGCCGCTCCAGCATCTCGCCGGCCGCGCGGATGCGCCCGCGCCCCTCGGGCGTGATCCCGTCGATCAGGCGGTAGTCGTCGCGCATCCCGCGGACCACGTCGACGGCGTCGACGATCGACACCGCCTCGTCTGCGCCGTGCGAGGAGCGCAGGCGCGCCTTCACGTCGTCGGGCAGGGGCATCAGCGCGCTGTCGCGTTTGGCGATCTCGGACGCCAGGTCGTAGAGCCCCGCCATGTCGGCGACGCCGACGCCGAACCGCGGTCCGGTCAGCAGCCGGATCAGCGCGGATCCTGCGGTGGGGTCGTGGATGACGCGCAGGGTCGAGACCACGTCGACGACTTCGGGGGTGTTGAGCAGACCGCCGAGACCGAGGATGCGGTGCGGGATGCCGGCCGCGGCGAGCGCCCCGGCGAAGGTCTGCATGTGCCGCTTGGAGCGGAACAGGATCGCGCCGGTGTGCGGGCTGCTCCCCCGGTGCGCGGCCCTGCGCGAGGCGAACCAGTCGGCCACCTCGCGCGCCTCGTCGTCGACGGTGAAGGCGAAGCGGGTGTCGACGGTGCCGGCTCCGGCGCCGGGGCGCGGTTCGAGCGGCGGAACGTCGAGGCCGGGGCGCTGCAGCGGCTCGAGCACCCGGTTCGCGACGTCGAGGATGCCGGCGTCGTTGCGCCAGCTGGTCATCAGGCTGTACGTCTGCGCGGGCTGCTCGTGGGCGAAGGACCCGGAGAACGCGTACAGGTTGTCGGCGCTCGCGCCGCGCCACCCGTAGATCGACTGATGCGGGTCGCCCACGGCCATCACCGCGGAGTCGCGGAACAGCTCGGCGAGGAACCGGGTCTGGATGACCGAGGTGTCCTGGTACTCGTCGAGCAGCACCACGCGGTGCTGCTCGCGCAGCTCGGCGCGCACGTCGGGTGCGGACTCGATGATGTCGTAGGCCCCGGAGACCTGGTCGGCGAAGTCGAGAACTCCGCGGCGCTCCTTCTCGGAGATGTAGTCGCGCACCAGTGCCGCGAGCACCGGCATCGCCTCGAGGTTGGCCGCCGCCTTCTCGACGGAGTCGTTGCTGCGGTAGGGGCCGAAGGCGCGTGCCTGCTCGGTGGCGATCCGCACGGCGCGGTCGAGGTCGACGCGGTGGTCGAGCGTGTCGCCGGCAAGGGACTGCACGGCGTCGACGACGCCGGTGAGCGAGCGGTCGATGAGCTCCAGCCCCGGCAGGTCGGAGCGCAGCACGACATCACGCGCGAGGATCCAGGATGCCGCCTGGCTGAGCATCGCCACATCGGGGTCGCGTCCGATGCGTGCCGCGTGCTCGCGGACGATGCCGTCGGCGAAGGCGTTGTAGGTCGACACCCGCGGGCGGATCATCAGATCCTCGGCTGCGGCGGGCGCGGCGCGGGTGCCGTACTTCTCGGCGAGCTCGTCGAGGACGTGCGAGCGGACCAGGTCGCGCTGCCTGCCCGGAGCGGCCTCGTCGACGCGGCGCAGGAGGCCAGCGGCGACGATCTCGGGGACGTGCGGCAGCAGGCCGCGGCGACCGTACTCGTCGATCATCGCGAGCCGTGCGGCGATGCGCTCGGAGAGCTCGCCCGCCGCCTTGCGGGTGAAGGTGAGCCCGAGGATCTCGTCGCGCCGGACATGGCCGTTCGCGACCAGCCAGACCACGCGACCCGACATGGTCTCGGTCTTGCCGCTGCCCGCACCCGCGACGACGAGAGCCGGCGTGGGCGGCGCCTCGATCACCCGCTGCTGCGCCGCCGTGGGCGACGGCAGTCCGAGGGCCGCGGCGACATCGGTCGCGGAGATCTCCAGGGGCCCGGTCCAGCCGCTCACGCGCTCACCGCCGGGACCGTGTGGATGCGGCAGGGCTGCACGCGCCACTGGGTGTCGGCGCAGTGCGCCTCGACCTGTGCGGTGAAGCTGCTGGCCGACAGTCCTCGCGCGGCCTCGGCGACCCGGCGCAGGAACTCGTCGCGCGCCTCGCCGTCGAGCGTGTGCTGGTGGGCGACGCGGTAGTCGCTCTTCGAGAGGGTCTTCGCGACGAGCACCAGGCGTGCACCGGCCAGAGACTCCGGGGCGGCACCCTCGATGAGCCCCTGCTGCACGGCGAGCTGATAGGCCGAGAGCTGTGCGTGCTCGACGACCTTCTCGTCGCTCTCCGGCTCGTACTTGCCGGTCTTCAGGTCGACCACGACCACCCTCTCGTCCGCGGCGGGCATCGCCTGCCATCCCCGTCCGCGCGCGGCGGAGTGCTCGCCGGTGCCGGCCGGATACGCCTCCACGCGGTCGATGTACCCGTGGATGACCGCCTGATGCGCGGTGTCGTCACCGACCGGATGCACGGAGGGCCGTCCTGCGTCTCGCTCCGCGGACTCAGGACCCGAGGACTCCGGCACGTCCACCGCGAACCGGAACTCCACCTCGCTGGCCAGCACCCGGCCGCCGTCACGGGTGACGGTGTCGAGATAGGAGTGCAGCCGGTCGACGTACTGCTCGGCCCGACGGCGCTCCTTGCGCCCGATCCACTCGGTCTCGAAGTCGAGTTCGGGCCAGCGGGCGGCGACCACCTCCCGCATCCGCTCGAGGTCGCCGTCGGGCGCCGTCTCCATCGCGGCGTGCACGATGGTGCCGATGCCGGCCGAGGGCGGCATCACGGTGTCTCCGCCCAGCGCCGACACGGCCCAGTTCAGGCCGCACTCCTCGAAGGATTCCATGCGCGACGGCGACACGCGGGCGGCTTCGACCGCGAGATCGTGCAGCGGCGCCTGACTCGACGGTGATGTCACGCCGTACCACTCGACGGGTTCCGCACCAGGCACGCCCTCGCGGGCGAGCACGGCCAGCTGCCCGGCCGCCTCCTCGCGCGCGGCGAGGGAGGTCGTCGTGGTCAGCGTGCGGCGGTGCCGGGCGACCATCCCACGCAGGGTGAGCGGATGCTGGGCCGACGGATGCCTCTCCGGCGGCTCGGGCTGCGGCAGGAAGCCGAAGAACGGGCTGGGCGTCGCATCGTCGTCATCGACCGCCGTGATCAACAGCCGACTGCGCGCCCGCGACACCGCTCTCACGAACAGCCGCAGCTCGTCGTGCAGGGCGCCGCGGCGCCGGTCGAGCACGCCCGGGACGGCCGTCTCCACGCCCGTGCGGGCGGCGGTGAGCGCGTCGGCGAGGCGCCAGGTCTGCAGCATCCCACCGCGCAGGCGCACGTTCGGCCAGACGCCGTCCTGCACGCCGGCGATCACGACCGCGTCGAACTCGGCGCCGAGCGCGGTCGCGGGTGTCAGCAGCGTGACACGACCGGGGCGCTCCGGCGAGGACAGGGTGTCCTCCGGCACCTCGCTGCCGAGGATGTCGTCGAC
>JAITUD010000507.1 GCA_031286555.1 Microbacterium sp.
AGGATCGCCCGCCAGGTGAGCGGGTCGGTGAACGTCGAGACGACGGAAGCCGACAGCATGACGATCACGCCGGGTGCGAGCAGCGGCCACGATCCCCGCCAGCCGTGCGGCCAGTCGACCAGCCGGGCATCCTCTGACGTCCCTCCCCCGCGCAGACCGAGAGCGCCCGCCGCGAGCAGGAACGCGCCGAGCGGCAGAGAGAACCACTCCACGCGGAGATCGCGCGGGCTCCACGCGACGACGGCGGTGACGAACGCGACGCCGAACAGGAACCAGACCGGCGGCAGCATCCGGCCGCGATCGGATGCGGCCAAGACCATCAGTGCGAGCACCGCCAGCATCAGCGCCCACATCACCCAGATCACCGTCCAGTCCCGCTCGATCGCCGGCCACACGCCGATCATGAGGACCAGCGTGGCCGGCGCGTACCGCCACCGGGATGTCGTGAACCGCGGGAGCGCGGGTCCGGATGCCGCACCCCGCAGCATCCGCACCGCGACGACGACACCGAGCGCCGCCAATGCGCTGAGGCCCGCGCACACCAGGAGAACGCCGATCGCCGAGGACTCCAGCGGAGCGGCATCCCGGCCGGCGCCCCAGCGCACGGCCTGGATCGTGCCCGCCGCCATCGCGACGGCGGCCACGCCGAGCGCCGGCTCGCGCAGCACGCGCAGGCGGCGCAGGCGCGGCGCGGCGGAGCGCGCGATCAGCGCGGTCGCGCCGAGCAGCGCCCACCCGGCGGCGAGCAGGCCGTACGCGCGCCACGGAACTCCGTCCGAACCCGAAGCCCCGGCGAGCAGCACGTCGAGCGGTACGACCGCCACGGCCATGCCCGCGGCGAACAGCCCGACGGCCGGGCGTCCGCGCATCGTGAGGAGGACGCCGACCAGCGCGGCGCCGAGGGCGGGCGGAAGCAGATACGCCTCGGGCAGCTCCACCCCGGCTAGGGCCCATGCTGACCACAGGGCTCCGGTGAACGACGCGCCCGAGACCCACCATCCGTACCGACGCCCTGCGACGACCGACGCGAGAGCCGCGCCCACGCCGAGCACGATCAGCACCAGGCAGGCGGTGCCCAGCCCCGCGGCCTCGCGCGAGAGCGCGAGCAGCACGGCGATCGCACCGGTCAGCAGCGCGGATGCCTCGAGCGCGATGCGCGCCGCATCCGTCGTCTGTTCGTCGCGTCCGCGCGCGACGAGCACGTCGCCGACGAGCGGACCGGATGCCAGCGCGACCGCGACCACCACGGCGATGATCGGCAGCGCCACCGGCGATCCGCTCTGCACGAGCAGCTGGGCGCACAGGCACACGACGACCACGGAGAGCGTCGGAACGAGCAACCCGGCCGCGACGATCCGCACCGGCTCGGTGAGACCGGGCCTGCGGGTGAGCAGGAGCACCAGCGCGAGGGCGAACATCGTCCCTGTCGACAGCGCGGTCCAGCCGCTGCGCTCGACGAGCACCTGCACGACCCCGATCACGAAGGGCACAGTCGCCACGCCGAGCACGGCGTACCAGTTGCGAGCGCCGATCCTCGTCAGGAAGGTCGCGGCGATCGCTCCGATCAGCCCGGCGGATGCGGTCAGCGAGAACTGCGCGATGCCGGTGACGCCTGCCAGGGACAGTGCGGTTGCCACCAGCGCGAGCGCATAGGCGTAGCCCGCGCCGACATGCAGGAACCGCACCTCTGAGGGAACCGTCCTGGCCACCACGGCGAGCGCGACGAGGGTCGCGGCTCCGGCCAGCGGCACCAGCGTCCGGTCCTGCCACGCGAGCAGCACGGCGACGAGCAGTCCGACGTGCACCGCCACGATGAGGAGCACGCGCACGGCGGCCGCGCCGCGGCCGCGCTCGCTCCGCAGCGCGACTCCGACCGCAGCCACGGCTACGACGAGCACGCAGACGCTCCAGGCCAGCGGGAGCACTCCCGAGCAGGCGAGTGCGAGCACGGCGCCGGTCGCATACAGCACGACGACGATGTGGGCGGGGGCCCGCAGGTGCCCGATGCCGCGCTCCGGACGTGCGCACCAGGCGAAGACGAGGAAGGCCAGAGCGACGACGGCGAGGCCGATCACTGCCGGCAGCGCTCCGACACCGAAGGCCGGAGCGGCGTCGAGGAACGGGTTCTGGTGCGGAGAGGACTGACCGCGCGCGCCCTGCAGCAGCATGCGCCCGAGGAACAGTCCGGTCACCACAGCAGGGAGGCTCGTGAGGCCGAGAGCGAGTGCGGCCCCGCTTGCCAGATAGGAGCGCGGGGTGCGACTCGGCAGCGGAATGAGCGCGGTGAGGAGCAGCACGACCGCCGCGCCGGCCGGAACCACCGTGACGATCCATTCGCCGCCCTCAGCGAGGCTGCCCTGCGTGAGAAGGCTTCCGGCCAGCGTCGCCCCGGCGGCCGCTGCCAGGACCCCGCCGAGCAGAGCCCACAACTGCGGCAGTGCCTGTCGCGCGGCCAGTACGGCGTGCAGCGCGAGCACGGCGAGCACCAGAGCGGCCGAGAAGCCCGCCCCGCCGCCGAACACGATGCGCACGATCGCGAGCAGCGTCACCACGAGCTGCAGCGTGGTGAGAGACACGGCCTCGAACGCGAGCGGCCGCGGTGGCGCGGCATCCTGTTCACCCGCGGATACCGGGGCTGCGGCATCCGGCTGCTCGACCGGCTTCACCGGGAACCGCGCCGCGAACTGCGGCAGCAGAGCGCAGAGTCCCGTCGCGGCGAACCCCGAACCGGCGATGAGAAGCGCCGCGGCCAGCGCGTCGGGCGGCGCGAAGCCGAGCATGACCGGCACGACGGCGAGTCCGAGCAGCGACGCCCACAACCAGATCCGGATGCGGGCTCGCAGCGCCGCAGCGAGCATCAGCCCGCCGGCGACGGCGGTCGCGATCGCCCCGGATGCCCACGCCCCCGCGTCCGTGTGCGCGATGCCGGCAACCGCCTGCACATCGAGCCCGACGAACACGAGCCCGAGGCCGCCGACGGCTTCCGCGGAGGACTGCAGCCGTCGGCGTGCGAGCAACCAGGCGCCGCCGAGGAACACGAGGGTGACCAGCCCGATGATGATGCTGCGCACGGTGCGGTCGGCGAGATCGGGGTTGAAGAAGGTGAACACGATCGCTGCGACGGCGAACAGTCCGGCGCCGGCGGTGGCGAGCACCGACTGCAGGCTCGCGCCGGGGTTCGCTGCGGGCCCCGCCGTCGGCGGGAACAGCTGGACCGGCGGCCCAGCGGGGACCGGAGACGGCGCGGGGGCCGGCGCCGGCGCGACGGCGACCGGAGCGACCATGGCGACCGCCGCGGCATCCGGCACCCGAGCCGCGGTCGGGGCGGCGGCCTGCGCGCCCCCGGCCTGCAGCAGTTGGGCGGGCGTCCGGACCTGCGCGGGTCTGCCGGTCAGCAGAGCACGTCGCTGCAGGTTCGCCCGGATGTGAAGCACGCGCGCGGCCTCCACGGACGCCGCCCAGAGGTCGACGCCGGTCTGCCCGGTGAGGTCGACCGCGCACCGCGGACAGACTCCCTCGATCAGGTGCGCGCTCGCGCAGACAGGGCAGGTCTTCGCATCGAGCAGATGCGCCGCGGCTTGTTCGGTCCAGTCGATGCCGCGCTCGTCCGTGGTGGTCATCACTTCTCCCCCTGATCGATCCGATAGGACGCTAGCGACCGGGGCGACGCCCCCGCGGCCCCCTGTGGAGAACTCCCCATCACTCCCCCTCCGGTACCCAGCGCAGGATGTCACCGGGCTGGCAGTCCAGCACGCGGCAGATCGAATCGAGCGTGGTGAACCGCACCGCCTTGGCCCGCCCGTTCTTCAGCACAGCGACGTTCGCAGGGGTGATGCCGATGGCATCGGCGAACTCCTGGACGCTCAGCTTGCGGCGGGCGAGCATGACGTCGATGTCGATGGCGATGGGCATCAGACCACCTCGGACAGGTCCTGCTCGAGCTGCAGCGCTTTGCGCAGCAGCCCTCGCATCACGCGAACCAGAAGGGTGAGCGCGATGCTGACCGTCACCCCGAGCAGTGCCAGGATCGTGATGCTGGGGTTCGCCGCGTGCGCGGCGAGCACGACGCCGTAGCTGGCTGCGACCAGCACGGCGGATGCCAGCATCGTGGCGCCGATGACATCGACGTAGCGGAACGCGTCTGAGCTGAAGATGCGGTCCGACCGCACCAGCCCGAGCAGCTGGAACACGCACACCAGCACGATCTCGATCAGCACCAGGAAGAGCACGGCGCCGACGATGCCCGGGATCTCGAGGAAGGCCACGTCGGGGTTGCGCTCCGCGGTGGTGGCCGCGACCTGGGGAATCATGAAGACCTGCGCCACGAGCAGCAGTGCGAGCATGACGACGATCATCGCCTTCAGGGCGAGCGTGGCACGGGGCTGCATGACGTTCCTATCGATAGACGACGTATATCTATCGAAAAACGATAGCCGCGGCGATGGTGGCAGCGCAATCGCGGCCTGCGCTGCAGGGACCCGTCAGAGTGTGTCGGGGTCGAACGGCGAGTCCAGTGCCTCGCTCAGCTCGGCGAGCATCGCCTCGATCTGCGGCTCGACGTACTGGGAGATGGCCGCCTGCACCGCGAGCCGGTGCCGCAGCAGGATGCCGCAGATCTCACGCCCGACCATGTTCGCGTACTCGTCGGCGAGCGAGACCTCCTGCCGCAGCGCGGCCTTCGCCTCCTCGCTCAGCGGCGGCAGCGGGGGAAGGTCGGCGGCGGCGTCATCCGCCATACCCGCGACCGTGAAGAGGAAGGGTGCGCCGGGCACGGGATCGGGGTCCAGTGGCATCCCGTCGTACTCCGGCTCGAGGTCCTCCCCCGGACGATAGCTGCGCGACCTGTTGCGGTCGGCCTGCTGGTCGAGCTCGCGCTGCAGCATCGGCAGGTTGCGCGCGGTGTACTCGGCCACCGACCGGTCCACGATCGTCTTGATGCGGGTGGACAGTCCATGCTGCACTCCGTGCGGCACGTTGCCGCCGATCCCGACCGCGGAGAGCACGGGCGAGCCGAGGCAGCGGCGGCACGGCGCGACGCGGCCGCGGTGGGTGGCCGGCTCCCAGCGCGGCACCCAGCGCAACCAGGCCTCGACGGCCTGGTCCACCTGCGTCTCCAGCGAGCGCTCCACGGGACAAGCGTAAGCGGAGGATGCCGGACAGGCGCGGAACCGCGCGGAATCCGGCCCGCTCAGCCCTCCTCGTCCTCCCAGGGCCAGCTCGGCCTGTGCGCGCGCGTGCGCCGCAGTGCGATGCCGACCCACGCCGCCACCAGCGCCGCCAGCCCGATCACCAGTGTCGATCCGCCCACGACCAGCTGCATCACGGCCGCCGTCGCCGGCGCGATTCCCGCGCCCGCGACCAGCGCCGTCAGCCAGACGCCCGCCAGGTGGGCGAGCGCGGTCGCCACGCCGACCAGGACGGACGCCGGATACGTCGGTCGGCGCGGGCGGAGCGAGGGCACCAGGATCGCGACGAACACGACGATCGCCAGGACCATGCCGACGACGCCCGGATACTGGCCGAGGTCGGGGACGCTGAGGATGTCGGAGTCGGTGAAGTAGCTCAGCATCCCGAGCCCGAGAATCGCGAGCCCGAAGAACAGGACCGTCGCGAGCACCGTCGCCAGGACGGCCGAGACCCCCGCGGCCGGGGGCTCGCGGGGGTCTGACGGCGTCGTGGACGTGGTTACCTCGACAGGCTCGGGCCGGCTTCGAGGGTGCGCGCGGACTCGCGCGGCGCCACGGGGTTCAGTTCGGTCTTGCGTGCACCGGCACGCGCTGCCCAGGCGCCGAACCAGATCGTCAGTTCGCGGCCGATGATGAAGGCTGCGATCGCCAGCGGGGCGAACAGCTGCTCCTGCACCAGGTCGACGCCCTGCTGGGCGGAGAGCATCCAGAACGGCGCCTCGAACAGCTGGCCGAGCAGGTGCCCGGCCCAGGCGGCGACGCCGACCAGCAGACCCCAGATCACCCAGTGACCCCAGCGGCCGCGGTTGATGATCGCACCGAGCAGCCAGAAGGCGATGAAGAAGACCACGACGGGAGTCCAGAACCCCCAGGTGGTCAGCGGTGCGAGTGCCTTGTCGCCGATGTTCTCGCCGGTGACCTTGCCACCGGCGGCGCCGATCGCGAGCGTCACGCCGAGCAGCAGGGCAGCGAAGCAGAGCGTGGCGAGCAGGCCGATCGCGCCGGCCGTGCCGCGGTTGCCCAGCGGTCGAGGCGGCTCGGGCGCCTGCACGAAGATCGGCTGCGGCTGGGGCGGCGGTGCATCGACCACCGGCTCCGCGGGGACGACCTGCGTCTCGGCGGCGGCTGCGGCAGCAGCGGTCGCCGATGCGCCGTATGCCGCAGTGGCCACGTCGTCGGTCGAGGAGTACGAGATCGCCGTCGGGGGCTCGTGGTCGTCGGCGACGTCCGACGCGTCAGTGGCGGCCGCCGAGGTGAAGGTGCCGGGGAAGGACTTCTCCGCCTCTTCGAAGGCAGCGGCGTCGGGATCGATGGCCGCGACGTCCGCGGCGGTCTCGTCGGCGGTCGCCGCGTCCTCCGCGGCTGCGGTCGCAGCATCCAGCGCGTCGGCCTTCGAGTCCGCGGCGCCGGCGGCAGCGGCCTCGGCGTCTGCGAGTCCGGCCTTCGCGCTGTCCACGACGTCGTCGACGTCGCCGGGCTTCTCGGGCTGGGGAACCTCGGGGTCGCTCATGGTGCCGCCTCTCATCGGTGGGTTCGGTGCGAGATTAGCGCGCGCAGAACGCTGACCGGGGCAGGCGTGCCGCTGTGTCAGGGCATCGAGTTGCGCAGCCCGTCGCCGATCAGCTGCACCAGAGCCGGTCCGGCCGGCTGCGCGAGCCACAGCAGCACGGCGACCACGCACACGCAGAAGAAGCCGGCGATCCAGGCGATCGCCCGATTCCGCCCTCCCACCCGAGCGCTCATGCCGCCACCGTACGCCCGTGTCCGCCGCATCCGCGCGCTCGACACGCCCGCCGCCGCACCCGCTCCGGCGCCTCACGCATTGATGCTCCCGCAGCATCAATGCGTGAACGTTCCGAGGCGTGTGGCGGTGAATCGCGGAGTCAGGGCGCCACAGACGCGGTGCGCCCGCGGAGGCGCCACAGCAGCCACAGACCGGATGCCGGGATCAGCGCCCAGGCGAGGACGATGACCACTGTCCAGCCCACGTCGTATGCCGTCGGCATGAGCGGATTCGCGACATCGGACGAAGCCTCGTCAACCGACGATTCCACCGTGTACACCGGAATTGAGAGGAGCAGGATGAAGCATGCCCCCAGCAGCGGAGTGACGATCGCGACGACCTTCTCCCAGGTGCGCCACATTCCGCTCAGGCCCACCAGAACAGCGCCGACGAACCACCCCACGACCGGGATGACGAAGCCGCCGAAGGACAGCGCCAGCGCCGCGATGATCGCGAAGCCCTTGGTCGCGGTCGCCGGAGGCTTGGGAGCGGCGACCGGGCGCTGCGCAGCACCGGCATCCATCGCCTCGCGCGCGATCATCTCGGGATCGCCGAGCTGCGCGATGCGCGCGGCCGCGGCATCCGCGTCGAGACCGGCGAGCTCCTCCGCGATGCCGGCACGGATGTCCGAGGCCCAGAAGGTGCACTTCAACGACGGCGGAC
>JAITUD010000004.1 GCA_031286555.1 Microbacterium sp.
GTCGTGTAACGCACACGGGCGTTCTTCTTCACGATGATCTCGACCACGGCCGAGTGCAGCGAGTCGGACTTGTAGATCGGGGCGGTGCAGCCCTCGATGTAGTGCACGTAGCTGTCCTCGTCCGCGATGATCAGCGTGCGCTCGAACTGGCCCATGTTCTCGGTGTTGATCCGGAAGTAGGCCTGCAGCGGGATCTCGACGTGCACGCCCTTCGGGACGTAGACGAACGAGCCGCCGGACCACACCGCGGTGTTCAGCGCGGCGAACTTGTTGTCCCCAGGGGGGATGACGGTGCCGAAGTACTCCTCGAAGAACTCCGGGTGCTCGCGCAGCGCCGTGTCGGTGTCCATGAAGATGACACCCTGCTCCTCCAGGTCCTCGCGGATCTGGTGGTACACCACCTCGGACTCGTACTGCGCAGCGACGCCGGCGACCAGACGCTGACGCTCGGCCTCGGGGATGCCCAGGCGCTCGTACGTGTTCTTGATGTCGTCGGGAAGCTCTTCCCACGACTGCGCCTGCTTCTCGGTGGAGCGGACGAAGTACTTGATGTTGTCGAAGTCGATCTCGCTGAGGTCGGCGCCCCAGGTCGGCATCGGCTTGCGACCGAACAGGGCGAGACCCTTCAGACGGGTCTTCAGCATCCACTCCGGCTCGTTCTTGAGGCCGGAGATGTCGCGCACGACGGCTTCGCTCAGGCCGCGCTTCGCGCTGGCGCCGGCGACGTCTTCATCGTGCCAGCCGAACTCGTACACCCCCAGACCTTCGAGCTCGGGGCGGTCGATCAGCACATCCGACATACACACTCTCCTCTACAGGCCGCAAACGGTGTCATCCGCCCCGGCATGCCCGACCCCCGTCGAGTGAACGGGAACTGGGATACCGCTGTGGGGCCCTCATTAGCGACGCATTCATCGCGCCTAAACTGTTGCTGATGCGTCTCGCGCTCCGCGCGCGCATCGCAACAATCCGATTCTACAGGTTCTGCCGACATCCGAGCCGATCATCACGGATGCCTGCAGGCCGGAGGTGCCATGCACGCCAGTCCCGTCACGTCCCGATCCGAGGCGGTCGTCACATTGTCCACGCCGCTCCGGGTGTTCGCCTGGCTCTCGTTCCTCGCCGAGGTGATCATCATCGGCACCGGCGGCGCGGTGCGCCTCACCGGTTCGGGTCTCGGATGCTCGGACTGGCCGCTGTGCACGCCGGAGTCGCTGATCCCGCTTCCCGAGCAGGGCATCCACGGCATCATCGAGTTCGGCAACCGGACGATGACGGGTGTCGTCGGCCTGGTCGCACTGGCCGTCGTCCTGCTCACCGTGCATGCCGTCGGCGGGCGCTCTCTCGTCTTCCGCGCGCTCTGGTTCGCGCTCGGCGGCGTGGCGCTGGCCGTCGCCGTGTACGCGATCGCCGCGGGGACCGGCGTCGTCTACTCGGCCGCGCTGATGTCCGCTGCGCTGCTGCTGTCGGTGGTCGCTGGCGCGGTGGACTCACTGCGCCGCACCACGCAGCGCCGCGACCTCGCGCTGCTGGCATGGATCGTGCTCGCAGGAGTGATGGCGCAGGCCGTCGTCGGCGGCTTCGCCGTCCTGACCGAGCTGAACGCCTTCATCGTCGGCTTCCACTACGCATCCTCGCTGCTGCTGGTATGCGTCACCGCGGCGTTCCTGGTGCGGATGAACGCGACTCCGGGACCGCGTCAGACCGCCGTGCCGCGCTGGTTCGCCGTTCTCACCCACGTGACAGGGCTCGCCCTCGCCCTCACGATCCTGTTCGGTGTTCTCACCACCGGCTCCGGCCCGCACTCCGGTGACGCGAACATCCAGCGCAACGGGTTCGACGCCACCTGGCTGGCGCATGTGCACTCCTGGCCCGGCTACCTGCTCGCCGCACTGATCGTCGCGCTCCTGATCAGCGCCTTCGCGCTGCGCCTGCCGCCACGCAAATGGCTCCTCGTTCTCGCGGCCGCCGTGCTCGTGCAGGTCCTCGTGGGCGTGCTGCAGGCCCGGCATGGGCTGCCGCCGGTGCTGGTCGGCATCCACATGATGCTGGCCTCGCTCTCGGCCGCCGCCTACACGGTGGTCGTGCTGAAGCTGAAGCGCCCGGTCTCCGCCTACGAGGCCCCCGCCCTCGCCGACCACGCAGGCCACGCATAGTCCGCGCATAACCCGCGCATCAGGCGGTCCGGAAGAGTTCCGGACATGAAGAAGACAAGCCTGTTCCGTTCCATCCCCTATCTCCTTCTGGTGCTGCTCTCGCTCGCCGGGATCGGAGTCGGGGGCTGGCTGTCCACCCGCCAGATCGGAGCGATGACGTCCGCGCTGCTGGACGGCACCGCCACCGGCGTCGAGGTCTACGCCGGGCAGAGCTGGGTCATGCTGGGCGCGGTCGTGCTCGGTGCAGGCGTGATCGGCCTGCTGCTGGCGCTGGCCCTCGCCGCCGCGAAGGCGCTCATCCCGCAGCCGAAGCCCGAGACCGTCGAGCCGATCGACTGGACGGCGCAGCCGGAGGCGCCCGTCGCCGACGCGAAGGGCATCGAGGATGCCGAGGAGATCACTGCTCCGGCAGAGGACGACTCCCCCGTCGAGCCCGTGGGCGCGGCATCCGCTCGCTGACTCGGACCAGAAGAGGGCCGGCCCCGCCGCGCGGGGGCGGGCCCCGTCGTGGGACGGGGCCGAACCGCCGCCGCGGGTCCCCCCCGCCGGGCCGGAAGAGCC
>JAITUD010000035.1 GCA_031286555.1 Microbacterium sp.
GTTCCGGGCAGATAGTCGATGCGCATGTCGCGGCTGAGGTCCATCAACGAGAGCGCGCGGTCCGGCACCCGCAGCAGGTCTCGCCAGCCGAGTTCCGACAGGGGGAGTGCGTCGAGCTCATCCGCCGCGGCCAGCAGCTCCGCGAGGCGCGGGTCATCCGGAGCATCCTCCGGATGGAAGCGCAGCGCCTTGCGGATGACCTTGAACGGAGTGAGCAGCACTGCAGGGCCCGGGCGCATGTGCGGCGGGACGAAGCCGGTGACCACGCCGTCCTCCTCCACGAGGTAGTCGGTGAACGCCCCGCGGATGCCGAAGTAGACCGTGATCTGCCGCATCATGTCGGCGGGTCCCTGGCCGAGCCAGGTGGTCACATCCATCGGGTACGGCCGCACCGGCAGGTACTCGCTGAAGATCATGCTCTGCACCCGCTCGCGTCGATTCAGGGTGCGCGGCTCCGGGGGCAGGGCGGTCATCGGCCGGGCCTGCAGGATGTGCACCGTGCCGTCGGCGATCGCCCACTCCATGTCCTGCGGGCGCCCGAAGTGCTCGGCCGCCGCACGGGCATAGCCGGCCAGGGTGGAGAGGCGGCTGGCGCTGAGCAGGCGCACCCCGGTCTGCGCGGGGGTGTCGTGGCGGATGCCGCCACCGGCATCCGCCCGGATTGCGATGTCTGCGCGTCCCGGCGTCCACCTCTGCAGCATGCCGTCACTGTCGAGCTCGTAGTGCTCGGGCGTCACCATCCCCGAGACGACGGCTTCGCCGAGCCCCGCTGCAGCGTCGACGATGATGCGATCCCGGCGGCCGCTGACCGGGTCGGCCGAGAACATCACCCCCGCGACGTCTGCATCGACGAGCTGCTGCACGACCACGGCGATGCGCACCCCGTCCGGATCCACCCGCCGCTCGCGCCGGTACGACACCGCGCGGTCGGTCCACAGCGACGCCCAGCATCGGCGCACCGCATCGAGCACGTCGTTCACTCCGACGACGTTCAGGTAGGTGTCCTGCTGCCCAGCGAAGGCCGCACCGGGCAGATCCTCGGCTGTTGCGCTCGACCGCACCGCCACGGCGACGTCGTCCCCCAGCTGCGCATAGGCGTCCGCCACGGCGGCCCTCAGGTCCTCCGGAATGGGCGCCGCCTCCAGCATCCGCCGCAGTTCCGCAGGCTCCGCGTCGCCGCCGCGCTCCGCCAGCCCGACGGCCTCCGCCGCCCGCGCGTACGCGTCGGTCGTGACGACGAACCCTCCCGGCACCGGCAGCCCTGCGCGCCGCATCTCGCCGAGGTTCGCACCCTTCCCCCCGACGACAGAGAGCTCCCGCGCCTTGTCCAGCCCCACCACCATAAGAAACGTCACGTTCCTTACGCTACGCCCGTCCTCCCCGTCTCACCACCCCTCCGGCGGGCACCTCACCACGTTTCGTCTCGCTCCTCCGTCGCTCGCTCAACGACCGCAGAAGCTCACACCCGATCCAGAAGCACTCAATCTCCACACCCCCACTCCGGCGGCTCGCTCCCTCCCAGGAGCATCAGCGGGCGGGGAGGTTCCCATAGCGAGCATCGGGAGGGGCCCGCGAAGCGGGAAGGAACCCGCTCTGCGAGCGCAGGGAACCTTCCCGCCCGCACCCCGGACCACAAAAAAGGGGCGGATGCAACAGCATCCGCCCCAGAGGAACTCACTCAGTTCGACATGAACCCGACGAGCAGCCCGCCCGTCACCTTCACCGCCACGTTGTAAATCCCCGCCACGACCGCACCCAGCACCGTGAACACGATGAGGTTCAGGATCGAGACGACGGCGGCGAACGCCATGACCTGCGGCAGGCCGATCAGCTCGGAGAGGTTGACCTGTCCGTCGGTGAAGCCGTCCAGGAAGCTGCCGACCTGCGTGATGACGCCGGTGGACTGCAGCACCAGGAAGATCAGGAAGAACGACACCATGGTGACGACCGCGAGCGCCACGGCGCCGAGGAACGACAGCTTCACGGCCGACCAGAAGTCGATGTAGACCAGGCGCAGCCGGACCTGCTTGCCGCCGGTCTTACGGGTGGACTTCTTCGCGAGCTTGTCGGCTACGGTGCTCATGCGTCTTGGCTCTCTTCGGGGGTCGGGGTCTCAGGGGCCTCGGGGTCGGTGTCCGCCTCATCCTCTTCTTCTGCCAGTCCGCGTTCTGTGTTGCGGGCGATGGCGAGGATCCGATCGTCGTCGGTGGTGCGGGCGAACAGGACACCCATGGTGTCTCGGCCCTTGGCGGGCACCTCGGCCACGGCAGAGCGTACCACCTTGCCGCTGGACAGAACCACCAAGACCTCGTCGTCCTCGGAGACGATCAGACCGCCTGCCAGAACGCCTCGATCGTCGTTCAGCTTGGCCACCTTGATGCCGGTTCCGCCGCGTCCCTGGACCCGGTATTCCTCGATCTTGGTGCGCTTGGCGTAGCCGCCGTCGGTGACGGTGAACACGTAGGAGTCCTCGTCGACGACGGATGCCGAGAGCAGGCCGTCCTCGTCCTTGAACTTCATGCCGCGGACGCCTTCGGTGGCGCGTCCCATCGGGCGCAGCGCGTCATCCGTCGCGTTGAACCGGACCGACATGCCCTTCTTGCTGATCAGCAGGATGTCGTCGGTGCTGTCGACCAGCATGGCGCTGACGAGCTCGTCGCCCTCGCGCAGGCGGATGGCGATGACGCCGCCTTGACGGTTGGTGTCGTAGTCGCTGAGGCGGGTCTTCTTCACCGTGCCGCCGGCGGTCGCGAGCGCCAGGTACTCCTTGGCCTCGTAGTCGCGGATGTCGAGGATCTGGGCGATGTTCTCGTCGGGCTGCAGCGCGAGCAGGTTCGCGACGTGCTGTCCCTTCGCGTCGCGGCCGGCCTCGGGGATCTCGTAGGTCTTGGTGCGGTAGACCCGGCCCTTGTCGGTGAAGAACAGCAGCCAGTGGTGGGTCGTGGTGACGAAGAAGTGCTCGACCACGTCATCCGCGCGCAGCTGCGCGCCCTTCACGCCCTTGCCGCCGCGGTGCTGCGAGCGGTAGTTGTCGCTGCGGGTGCGCTTGACGTAGCCCTCGCGGGTCACGGTGACCACCATCTCCTCTTCGGGGATGAGGTCCTCCATAGACATGTCGCCGTCGAAGCCGTGCAGGATGTGCGTGCGGCGCTCGTCGCCGAACCGCTCGACGATCTCGGTGAGCTCGTCGTGGATGATGCCGCGCTGACGCGCCGGGGTGGCGAGGATGTCCTTGAAGTCGGCGATCTTGAGCTCGAGAGCGGCGGCCTCGTCGATGACCTTCTGGCGCTCCATCGCCGCGAGTCGGCGCAGCTGCATCGTCAGGATGGCGTCGGCCTGATCCCAGTCGATGTCGAGCAGCTTCTGCAGCCCCTCGTTGGCCTCTTCGGCCGTGGGGGAGCGGCGGATCAGCGCGATGACCTCGTCCAGAGCATCCAGTGCCTTGAGGTAGCCCTCGAGGATGTGCATGCGCGCCTCGGCCTTGCGAAGGCGGAACTTCGTGCGGCGCACGATCACGTCGATCTGGTGCTCGATCCAGTTCGTGATGAACCCGTCGAGCGCCAGCGTGCGGGGCACGCCGTCGACGATCGCCAGCATGTTGGCGCCGAAGTTCTCCTGCAGCTGGGTGTGCTTGTACAGGTTGTTCAGCACGACCTTCGCGACGGCGTCGCGCTTCAGCACGACCACCAGGCGCTGACCGGTGCGGTCCGAGGACTCGTCACGGATGTCGGCGATGCCGGAGATCTTGCCGTCGCGGGCCAGGTCGCCGATCTTCACCGCGAGGTTGTCGGGGTTGACCTGGTACGGCAGCTCGGTGATCACCAGGCAGGTGCGGCCCTGGATCTCCTCGACCTCGACCACCGCGCGCATCGTGATGGAGCCGCGACCGGTGCGGTACGCCTCCTGGATGCCCTTGGTGCCGAGGATCTGCGCACCGGTCGGGAAGTCGGGGCCGGGAACGCGGCGGATGAGGCCCTCGAGCAGCTCCTCGCGGGGCAGCTCGGTGTTCTCCAGCGCCCAGAGAGCCGCCTCGGACACCTCGCGCAGGTTGTGCGGCGGGATGTTCGTGGCCATGCCGACCGCGATGCCGACCGAGCCGTTGACCAGCAGGTTCGGGAACCGCGCCGGCAGGACGTCGGGCTCCTGGGTCTGGCCGTCGTAGTTCGGCGAGAAGTCGACGGTCTCCTCTTCGATGTCGCGCACCATCTCGAGCGCGAGCGGGGCCATCTTGGTCTCGGTGTATCGCGGAGCCGCGGCACCCATGTTGCCGGGGGATCCGAAGTTGCCCTGGCCGAGCGCGAGCGGGTAGCGCAGCGCCCACGGCTGCACGAGGCGCACGAGGGTGTCGTAGATCGCGGTGTCACCGTGCGGGTGGTACTGACCCATCACCTCACCGACGACGCGGGCGCACTTCGAGAACGACTTGTCGGGACGGTAGCCGCCGTCGTACATGCCGTAGATCACGCGGCGGTGCACGGGCTTGAGCCCGTCGCGCACGTCGGGCAGCGCGCGCCCGACGATGACCGCCATGGCGTAGTCGAGGTACGACTTCTGCATCTCGCTCTGCAGGTCGACCTGCTCGATCCGGCCGTGGTTGTGCAGGTCGGCCGGGTCGGGACGTTCTTCGTCAGTCATGTTGTTCTTTCAGATTCCGGTCGTCGTGCGAAACGAAGAGGATGCGTCAGATGTCGAGGAAGCGGACGTCCTTCGCGTTGCGCTGGATGAAAGTGCGTCGCGACTCGACGTCCTCACCCATCAGCACGCTGAAGATCTCGTCGGCCGCTGCCGCGTCGTCGATGGTGACCTGCTTGAGGGTGCGCGAGCTGTGGTCCATCGTGGTCTCCCACAGCTCCTTCGGGTTCATCTCGCCGAGACCCTTGTAGCGCTGGATGCCGGCATCCTTCGGCAGGCGCTTGCCGTTCTCGCTGCCGTACTTCAGCAGCGCGTCGCGCTCCTCGTCGGTGTACACGTACTCGTGCGGGGAGTTGGTCCACTTCAGGCGGTACAGCGGCGGCATCGCCAGGTAGACGAAACCGGCCTCGATGAGTCCGCGCATGTAGCGGAACAGCAGGGTCAGCAGCAGCGTCGCGATGTGCTGGCCGTCGACGTCGGCATCCGCCATCAGGACGATCTTGTGGTAGCGGGCCTTCTCGATGTCGAAGTCCTCGCCGATGCCGGTGCCGAAGGCCTGGATCATCGCCTGGACCTCTTTGTTGCCCAGTGCCTTGTCGAGGCGTGCGCGCTCGACGTTGAGGATCTTGCCTCGGAGCGCCAGGATCGCCTGGGTGTGCGGGTCGCGGCCCTGCACGGCGGAGCCGCCGGCCGAGTCGCCCTCCACCAGGAAGATCTCGCTGATCGACGGGTCCTTGCTGGTGCAGTCCTTGAGCTTGTCGGGCATCGCGGCCGACTCGAAGACGCTCTTGCGCCTTGCTGTCTCGCGGGCCTTGCGGGCCGCCATGCGCGCGGTCGCTGCGTCGATCGCCTTTCGGACCACGTTCTTGGCCTGCGCGGGGTTGCGCTCGAACCAGTCGCCGAGCTGGTCGTTGACGATCTTCTGCACGAACGCCTTGACCTCGGTGTTGCCGAGCTTGGTCTTGGTCTGGCCCTCGAACTGCGGCTCGGAGAGCTTGACCGAGATCACCGCGGTCAGCCCCTCGCGCACGTCGTCGCCGGAGAGGTTGTCGTCCTTCTCCTTGAGCAGGTTGTTCGCCCTGGCGTACTTGTTGACCAGCGTGGTCAGCGCCGCGCGGAAGCCCTCTTCGTGCGTGCCGCCCTCGTGCGTGTTGATCACGTTCGCGTAGGTGAACACGTTCTCGGTGTACGAGGTGGTCCACTGCATCGCGATCTCGACCGACATCTTGCGCACCGTGTCCTCGGACGAGAAGTCGATGACCTCGTCGTTGACGACATCGGCGTGCCGCACCTTGTTCAGGTACTCGACGTAGTCGACCAGGCCGCGCTCGTAGTGGAAGTCGTCGCTGCGCTGCTTGGTCACGGTGACGCCGTCGACCTCGACCTCGTCGGCCGCAGAGGGCCGCTCGTCGAACAGCCGGATGCGCAGCCCCTTGTTCAGGAACGCCATCTGCTGGAAGCGGGTGCGCAGGGTGTCGTAGTCGAACTCGACCGTCTCCTGGAAGATCGAGGCGTCCGGCCAGAACGTGATCGTCGTTCCGGTCTCGGTGGTCTCCTCGCCCTTCTCGAGGCCCTGCTGGGGGACGCCGCCGTCGGCGAACAGATGCCGCCAGACGTATCCCTTCTGCTTGACCTCGACCTCGAACCGCGTGGACAGCGCGTTCACGACCGACGAGCCGACGCCGTGCAGACCGCCCGAGACGGCGTAGGCGCCGCCGCCGAACTTTCCGCCGGCGTGCAGGATGGTCAGCACCACCTCGACGGTCGACTTGGTCGGGTCGGAGGAGTGCGGGTCGACCGGGATGCCGCGGCCGTTGTCGACCACGCGCACACCGCCGTCGGCGAGCAGCGTCACGGTGATGGTGTCGGCGTACCCGGCCATCGCCTCGTCGACGGAGTTGTCGACGATCTCCTGCACCAGGTGGTGCAGACCGCGCGGTCCGGTCGAGCCGATGTACATGCCGGGGCGCTTGCGCACGGCCTCGAGGCCTTCGAGGATCTGGATCGAGTCCGCACCGTACTCGCCGGGCACCTGTCCGGCGGCAGCGGATCCACCGTCTGGCGTCCCTGAGGTGGTCGAAGGGTCGTTCGCGTCTTCAGGGAGTTCAGGCGTCATCAGAGGGCAATCTCCAGATCGATATCTCGAACTCCCATTCTAGCGGTTTTCCACGGTCGAATGGCGCTCAGAGGCCGTGTGTGGCGTTCTGAGCGCGTCGAGGTCGTCTCACGGTGACCTACCCGTAGGTGTCCCGTGGACCCCGCCCAGGGACAGTGCGCGGTCCCCACTTCCAGCTCGGAACATCCGGACCGATGAACCGGACGTCGATGACTCCGGCATCCGGATAACGGTTCCCGATCTCGGTCATGATGACCGCGCGCATGTACTGCAGGTTCTTCGCCCACGCCGTCGAATCGCACTTCACGGTGAGCATGCCGTGCTGCAGCGACACCGGTTCGGAATGCCTCGCCGTCTCGCCGCCGACCAGCTCGGCCCACTGCCGCACGAGATCCTCGGCGGCGAGTGTCTTCTCCCAGCCGGAGTCGCGACTGAGCTTGTCCAGCACCGCGCCGAGCGAGCCCGGGTCACGGCCGGGCGTGAACGGCGCGTTGTCATCGTCGTCGCGGATGCGCTTCTTGCGCTTCCAGTTCTTCGAGCTCGGCTTCAGTCCGCGCAGCCGCAGGTAGGTGGCGACGGTCTCCGGAGTCTCGGGCATCTCGGGATCAGTCATCCGACGCCTCGCGATCGTCCGTGATCGTGCCGGCCTCGATCCGCACGACGTGGCGGTGCAGCACCTCAGGGATGTCGGACTCGACGGCCGCAGTGACGACGACCTGCTCGTACCCGGAGGTGATCTCGGCCAGACGCCGACGCCGATCGGCATCCAGCTCGGCGAAGACGTCGTCCAGGATCAGCACCGGATCGCCGGCCGGCGACTCGGCGCGCAGCAGCTCGGCCGAAGCGAGCCGCAGCGCGAGCGCGACCGACCACGACTCCCCGTGCGATGCGTAGCCCTTCACCGGAAGGTCGTTGATCCGAAGGATCAGGTCGTCACGATGCGGCCCGACCAGCGTGATCCCGCGCTCCAGCTCGCTGGCGCGCTTCGCCTGCAGCGCGGCGCGGAACAGCTCCGCGATCTCGCCGCGACGATCGATCTCTGCCCCTGATTCCGGCAGCGGATCCTGGCCTTCTTCCGGATCTCCGCCGCGCACCGACAGGGCCCAGTCCAGCTCGGGCCGGTGGTCAGCGCCCGCGATCGTCGCGTACGCGGCGGCCAGCGGATGCTGCAGATCGGCGGCCAGCCGGATGCGGGAATCGATGATCTCGGAGCCGAGCGCGACGAGCTTGTCGTCCCAGACGTCGAGGGTGCTCAGTCCCTCACCGCGCACCCCCCGGGCGCGCGCAGACTTCAGCAGCGCCGTGCGCTGACGGAGCACCCGGTCGTAGTCCGCCAGCACTCCCGCCATCCGGGGCGTGCGCTGGATGAGCAGCTGATCGGCGAACCTGCGCCGAGCGGACGGATCGCCCCGCACGATCTGCAGATCCTCCGGGGCGAACAGCACGACATGCGCGTAGCGCGGCAGCTCGTTCGTCTTCGACGGCGATCCGTTGATGCGAGCCTTGTTCGACCCCTGCCGGTTTAGCTGCACCTCGACCAGCACCTTGCGCTGGGCGTGTCCCAGACGGGCGCGGATGACCGCGAACTCCTGCCCGTCGCGCACCATCGGAGCGTCGGAGGACACTCGGTGCGAGCCGAGAGTCGCGAGGAAAACGATGGCCTCCGCGAGATTCGTCTTGCCCTGGCCGTTGCGGCCGACGAGGACGTTGGGGCCGCTGTGCAGGGTGAGATCCGCGGTCGCGTAATTGCGGAAATCGACCAGGTTCAGGTGCTCCACAATCACTGGGACAGCCTATCTGGGGGCAGGGACAAGCGGGGGCGCGGGACGGGGCATTCAGGCGATGCGCGCGCGTCCGAGACGGTGACCGATGTCGCGGTACAGCGATCTGGAGACCTCGCCCAGGTCGCGGGCCCTGTCGCCATCGCCGCGGGCGGAGGCGATGGCTGCGAGGACGCTCCAGCCACGGGCGACTTCCGCACGGTCTCCGGTCGCCTCGGCGATGCCGATCGCCTCCTCGGCACAGGCGGTCGCATCTGTCAGATTGCCTGTGCCGAGGAGGATTTCGGCGAGCGTGTTGGCCGCTTCCGTTGCCACCAGCGGCGATCCGCTGCGGTTCGCGTGATCCCAGGCGCCGCGCGCGGCGGCGATGGCCTGCTCCGCCTGTCCGGCGCGCGCGTCGAGCCT
This sequence comes from Microbacterium sp., assembly GCA_031286555.1. Taxonomy (GTDB): domain Bacteria; phylum Actinomycetota; class Actinomycetes; order Actinomycetales; family Microbacteriaceae; genus Microbacterium. The sequence continues at coordinate 8,935 of JAITUD010000035.1, forward strand.
CGCCCGGAGCAGCACCATGTCGGCGGACGGCCCGTACTCGTCGGCTCCGACGGCCGTCGCCACGGCGCTGACGAGGACTGCCGCGGCTGCGGGATCATCGCCGCGCGCTTCGCACAGCAGGGCCTTGGTCATCCTGAGATGGGGAACGGCGCGGTCACCGGAAGCTGTGAGCAGATCCTGCAGCTCCGTCTCGGCCTCGTCGAACGTCCCCGTCGAGATCAGCAGCAGGCAGCGGTTGCTGCGCACGATCCCGATGTTGATGTCGTCCTCGACGGACTCAGCGATCGCCAGGGCCGCCGTGTAGCCGGACTCCGCCTCGGCGTACCGAGCGATGATCCGCAGCGTGTCCGCGTGATTCCCCGTGGCCCGGCCCTCGATGACGCGATCGCGCTCTTCCCTCGCGACATCGATCGCCGTGCTGTAGGCGGCCAGCGCCTCATCGAAATGGCTCATCCAGCGCTGCACATTGCCGATCTGGTTCCACGTGCGCGCCAGCGCCGCCCCGGATGCCACCCGTCGGACCCGGTGCAGGATGACCAGGGCCTCGTCGAAGCGCCCCAGTTTCTCCGCGCTGTGCGCGATCCCCAGGGCGAGGTCGGGAGTCTCCGTGAGGTCGCGGCCGCTGGCGGCGAGGTCGTGAAGGCGCAGTGACTCGCCCCACAGCGTCCATTGCGTGAGCACTGGTCTGGTCATCACCGCGATGCGCTCGCACACCGTGTCAAGTCCGTGTGCTCGAGCCGCCTCCGCCACCGCGAGGACAGCAGTGATGTCGCGTGCGGCGGAATCCGGGTCGTCCTCCATCCGCGCCAGGAGGGCATCGGCGAAGCCCTGCACGATTCGGCGGCGCTTCGACTCCGGGCGCAGCGCGACCGAGCGGTCGCGCACGAAGTCGAACACCGTCGCATGCATCCGGACCTCGCCGTCCTGCACGTCCAGCAGGTGCCGGGCACGCAGGCGGGCCACCGCGGCATCGGCATCGGGGTGAACCGCACGCAACAGCCCCAGGTCGATCGACCGGTCCAGCAGCGCCGCATCGGCGAGCACTTCGCCGTCGGCAGTCGAGACGGCCCTGGTCGCGGCCTCGAGCACGGGGCGCATCCGGACGTCTCTGGACTCGCTCTCGAAACGCGAGGCGAGATCGTCGAACGTCCACCCGGGCAGCTCCCGCACGACGCCCGCGAGCATGGCGATGTCCAGGGGCAGACCTCCGCTGACGGCGACGATGCGGGCCATCGCCTCGTCGTCCGGTTCGGGTGACCGCCTGTCCGGCGCGGCAGTGCCACCGGCCTCGGTGAGCAGGTGCCGGAGCAGTCGCAGCGACGATGCATGATCCATCGGACGGACCGCGATGTGCACGATGCGCATTCCGCGCAACGCGGGATGATCGTCGAGGGCGTCGAGTTCGACCCGCGAGGTCACGACATGACGCGCACCGGGCACCACGAGCGCCGCCAGCCGCTCGGCGGATGCGGCATCCTCGAGGATCACCGTCCGCCCGGCGACCTGGTCGGCCAGCCGTTCCCGAAGGCGGGCGAGGTCGTACGGAACAGAGCGCAGCCCCAGCGCGCCGAGCATCCGTCGCGCCACGTCCACGGGTCCGGCGACCGGACGCTCCACCTCGGATTCGCGCAGCTCCACAGTGAGCGTCTTCTGGCCGGCCGCGAGAGCCGACGCGATCGTGCTTTTGCCCACCCCCGGCAGACCGGACAAGACGATGACGTCGGCATCCGGCATCCGCGCCAGCAGGTCCTCGCGGCCGATCCGGTCGCCCGCGTCGCCCCGCGGGGCGAACACCGCCTGCACGTGAGCGGCGTTGCGCTCCCCGCTCAGCTCAGCAGCCGTGACGCGCCAACGCGCGGCCGTGACAGAGTCCTGACCGAGAGCGCGCACGATGTCATGCACGAGCCCCGCATCGATGCGCCGGCGCCCGGAACGGAAGCAGTCGTAGACGGTCACTTTGGCGGGTTCCGCCCCGCCTGCTTCCCCGATCCGGCGCGCGATCTCGGCGTAGGACGGCGTCCCCGCCTCGGAACGAAGAGCGGACAACGCGACCACGAGCTCATCGAGCGTTCGCGGTGCCGTCATGCCCCGAGCCTAGCCATCCGCCGTGTGCTGCCCGGCGTTCGGGTTCGTTCGGGATCGGTGCGCACCGTGCTTCCTCCGCATAGCGTGGCCGCGGCCGGCAGGGTGCCGCGCCAGACGGGAAGATCATGACCTCACGTGCCGAGATCACGGCCAAGCTCGACGACTTCGCCTTCCAGAAGGTCAACTTCGGCGGGTTCCTGATGAACAAGCGCGCGAAGAACTCACACGCGATGTGGACCCGCAACGCGGACAAGGGGGTGACCGAGCTCGCGCTTCTCGCCACACGCGATTACGGCGACGGCAACGTGTACGACGTCGCCGCCTTCACCCTCGACGGAACGGTGCCGCTCGACATCCTGAGCGAGCTGAAGCCGCAGGCCGAAGAGCTGGCGGATCGCATCAACCTGCGTGAGCACGGCTACGTGTACACGAGCCTGGAACCGTGGGACGGCGGTGGCACGATCTGGATCTCGAAGAAGCCCGAGTTCCGTGAGCTCAGCCGTGCCGCCGATGGTGTGCACGTCATTCCGATCCAGCGGCTGAGCGGGCTCGGCGACCCGCGCTGGCTGGCCTGGGTCAGGGAGTCGGGGCAGTTGAACATCGCCATCGTTTACAAGCCCTGATCTCACTGCTCCCGCTCTACGAGCGGGCACATCATGTCCCGCCGTTTGCGTCGGGGATCTTCGTCATGGCCGCCATCGCCTCTGCAGCGATCGCGGCCGTGACGGATCACAGAGTGCGCGCGAAGAAGACCTTGTCAGCGGAGCGGTGGGTCTCGGTCAGGCCGGACTTCTCGAGGACGCGGATGGACGCGTGGTTGTCGAGGTCGGTGTCGGCGATCGCGCGGGTGGCGCCGTGGGATGCGGCGATGCGAAGGCCCTCGGCCACGGCATCCGTCGCGAGGCCCCTGCCGCGAGCGGCGGCGATCAGCCCGTAACCGAACTCCACAGTGCCGGACTCATCCGGCGGACCGAAGAAACCGAAGCCTCCGACGGCGAGACCGGAGTCATCGCGGATCGCGTAGAGCGTGAACACCGGATCCGCGGCATCCTGCACCGCCAGCATGCGCAGCGGCACGAGCTCGTCCTCGAACGGATAGTCCGGATGCCAGTCGTCGCCGGCCCGCTCGTCTCGAGCGACGATCCGGGCGGCGAGTTCCGGCGTCAGCGGATCGAGCGTCACCGCAGCAGCAGGTTCGGCTGCAGCAGGTACTTGAACGAGTCCAGACCGGCCTGGTCGACCGAGGTCTGGCTGGTCACGAGCACCGGGCTGAGCTTGTTCGCGTTGTCGGACGACGTGAACGTCACGCGGACGAACTCGCTCTTCACGGCGCCGAGCGCCTCGAGCAGGTACTGCGGGTTCAGGCCGAGCGTGACCTCTTCGCCGCCGTTGAGGTGGGCGTCGACCGACTCGGATGCACGGGCCTGCTCGCTGCCCGAGGCATCCATCGTCACCGACGAGGCCGAGAACGTGAAGCGCAGCGGAGCCGAGCGGTCGAGCACCAGAGCCACGCGGCGCACGGCCTCGATGAGGTCGGCGGTGTTGATCACCGCGTAGTGGTCGGTCTGCTCGGGGAAGAGCCTGCGGACGGGCGGGAAATTGCCCTTGATCAGGAGCGATGTGACCGTCTTGTTGCCGGCGGTGAACGCGATGATCTCGCGATCGCCCGCTCCCGAGAACGCGATCTCGATGGTGCCGGCGTGACCGAAGGTCTTTCCGACCTCGGTCAACGTGCGCGCGGGGACGAGTGCGGTCTGCTCGGCTCCCTCGCCGTCCCAGGGCACATCGCGGAGCGAGACGCGGTAGCGGTCGGTGGCGACCAGGCTGAGATTCGTGCCCGACACCTCGAGCTGGACACCGGTGAGCACGGGGGTCACATCGTCGCGCGAGGCGGCGAAGCCGACCTGCGAGATCGCGGTGCCGAAGTCCTCGGCGGGGACGACTCCGGTGGAGCCCGAGACCTCGGGAATCGAGGGATATTCCTCGACAGGCATGGCGGCGAGGGTGAAGCGCGCAGAACCACAGGTGACGGCGATGCCGCCATCCTCTTCGACGGCGATCTCGATCGGTGCGTTGGGCAGACGGCTGGCGATGTCGGAGAGCAGACGGCCGTGCACCAGGATCGTGCCGGGCTCGTCGACGGTCGCTTCGATCGTGGTGCGCGCGGATGCCTCGTAGTCGAACGCCGACAGGGTCAGACCCTGATCGCCCGCCTCGATGAGCACACCGGCCAGGATCGGCTGCGGGTTGCGCTGCGGCAGCAGTTTGACGACGAAGGACACTGCTTCGCTGAACACATCGCGGTTGACCTGAAACTTCACGGCCGCTCCTTGTCGTTTCCGAACCCGACAGTTGCGTCAGGCGATCCCATGCTAGTCGCAAGCAGCAAGGGGACCACCACTCGCGCTGTCGCCGAGTTTCCACACCTTCGTGGTCATGGGAGTCCCCGAATCATCCAGAGATCTCTTAACGATGTTAACAACTGTGGATTCTGTGGATAAGTCGGTGGAAAGCTGGCGAGAGTAGGAAACTACAGCGATGTCACTTGTGGAAACCCTGGGGAATCCGCGGGAGTCGAGGGTCGGACTCACACCGATGTAGTTCGAAGTTATCCACAGCATGCCGTCTCCGGCATCCGATCATCCCGATCTCAGACGACTTTCTCCACAAGTTATCCACATGTGGGAAGTCGCGTAGTCAACAGCACGACGAAGGCCGCCGTCAACCCGGCCATTCGGGGGACAGCGGCCTTCTGGAAGAGGCGTGGACGCCTGTGCGGAGCCCGGCGCGTCAGCGCCGGCCGAGCTGCGTGGTGATCTCGGTCACCTGGTTGTAGATCGAGCGACGCTCCTTCATGAGCTCACTGATCTTCTTGCACGCGTACATGACAGTGGTGTGGTCGCGGTTGCCGAACAGCTGACCGATCTTCGGCAGGGAGAGATTCGTGCGCTCACGGCACAGGTACATGGCGATCTGCCGGGCCGTGGCGATCTGCTGCGAACGGCTCGACCCGTACAGGTCGTCGACCGTGAGCTTGAAGTACTGCGCGGTCGCCGTGATGATGTCGGTCGGCGAGATGATGTTGTCCTCGGCCTGATCGACGATGTCGCGCAGCACTGTCTGCGCGAGAGCGATGTCGAGCGTCGAGCGATTCAGGCTCGCGAACGCGGAGACGCGGATGAGAGCGCCCTCGAGCTCGCGGATGTTCGACGACACCACCGTGGCGATGTACTCGAGCACCTCATCGGGGATGTGCAGCGCGTCGCTCTGGGCCTTCTTGCGCAGGATCGCGATGCGGGTCTCGAGGTCGGGCGCCTGCACATCGGTGATCAGACCCCACTCGAAGCGGCTGCGCATCCGGTCCTCGAAGCCGGTGAGGTGCTTCGGAGCCACGTCACTGGTGATCACGACCTGCTTGTTGTGGTCATGCAGCGTGTTGAAGGTGTGGAAGAACGCCTCCTGCGTCTCGGCGCGACCCTGCAGGAACTGGATGTCGTCGATGAGAAGGATGTCGACCTCGCGGTAGCGCGCCTGGAAAGCGGCACCGCGGTTGTTCGCGATCGAGTTGATGAAGTCGTTCGTGAACTCCTCGCTCGACACGTACCGCACCTTGACGCCCGCGTACAGGGACTGCGCGTAGTCGCCGATCGCATGCAGGAGGTGCGTCTTGCCGAGGCCGGAGTCGCCGTAGATGAACAGCGGGTTGTAGGCCTTCGCGGGCGCCTCGGCCACGGCGACGGCCGCCGCGTGCGCGAAGCGGTTGGACTGCCCGATGACGAAGTTGTCGAAGGTGTACTTCGGATTCAGACGCGACTCGTGTCGCGTGGGGATCGGCTGCTCGCGCGGGGACTCGGGTCGACTCGCGTCGTGTCCGTAGTCGGGGATCTCGACCGGAGCTGTCGGCTGGTCAGCGAGCTCGTGGTTGACGACCACGCGGTAGGAGGTGACTTCGTCGCCGATGACGCCGAGCGCCTCCATGATCGGGATGCGCAGCCTCTTGTTGATCTGCGCGGCGGTGAGATCGTTCGGAACGTCCAGGTAGAGGGTGCCGCCCATCACGCCGGCGGGCACCGCGAGACTGAGGAATCCGTGCAGCTGAGGAGTGACGCGATCGTCCTCCAGGAGGCGGTCCAGCAGCTCCGACCAGATCGGGACGTCGGATGTTGCTGCAGTGGACATGGGGCTCCGGCCGTTCGCTGAGGGTCGCCGAACTCGGATTCCCCCTGTGGATAACTTCGGTTGCCACGGTAGTCATCCATGCTGTGAACGGCAAGCTGCGCACGGAAACACGCGGGTGTGTCGGAGATCGACGCGGTGGGAAAGGTTGTGGATAATGGCTGTGCGCTACGACGAGGAAGAGCTGCTCACGACCGGATGCCGGGGAGAGCGGCGTTCTGTCGTGATTTGCCCTGCGCGGCGGCAGGTCGTACCCTTAATCGGTTGACTTATGCCCTAGAGGCAGTACCCCCGTCTCCGGTCTTTTCTCCGGTGACACCGATCCCGGAGTGATTCCATGAGCAAGCGCACCTTCCAGCCCAACAACCGTCGTCGCGCCAAGAAGCACGGCTTCCGCGCCCGTATGCGCACCCGCGCCGGCCGCGCCATCCTCTCGGCACGCCGCTCGAAGGGCCGCGTCGAGCTCTCGGCGTAACCCCTTCTCTCCCGACGGCCTAGTGCTCGCTCGCCCCAATCGCCTGACCGACGGCGCCGACTACCGACAGGTGGTCCGACGCGGACAGCGATGCGGCGGACCGCGACTGATCGTCTCGCTGCTTCCCCGCAGCGATGAACGGGCACCCCGTTTCGGGTTCATCGTCAGCAAGCAGGTAGGGACCGCAGTGGTTCGCAATACCGTCCGTCGTCGCCTCAAGGCGATCTGTGCGGACCTGCTGAGCGCGATTCCTGAGGGCACGGATGTCGTCATCCGTGCCCTCCCTGCATCCGCCACCGCCGAGTTCGGCGACCTGCGCGCCGATGTGGACCGCTGCTTCCGCCGCCTCAGCCCGGTGACGCGATGAGCGCCCTGCCCCAGTACGCCTACGGGAACGCGACGCTGCACCCGAAGGATCTGCTGCGCAGCATCCCCGCGATTCCGCGCAATCTGGTACTCGCCTTCCTCACCGCATATCGCGCGGTGATCTCCCCGCTCTATGGGGACGTGTGCAGGTATTACCCTTCTTGTTCCGCTTACGCTGTAGGAGCCGTGCAGCAGCACGGCGCCGTGAAGGGGAGCCTGCTCTCCGGATGGCGCATCCTGCGGTGCAACCCCTGGAGCGAAGGCGGCGTCGACGACGTCAAGCCGCACGCTCACTTCCGATACGACCTGACTCCGCATGGATTCGTCGTACCCGCTCGAAAGGACATGAACAGTGGGTCTTGACCTTCTGCTCGCAGCCAGCACGCCGACGCCCACGCCGGCGGCCTCCAGCGGGGGCTTCGACCTGCTCGGCACCATCATGTGGCCGTTCAAGTGGCTCGTCGAGACGATCCTCGTCGGATGGCACTGGCTGTTCACCGCCATGGGGCTGGACCCGGCATCCGGACAGGCGTGGGTGCTGTCCATCATCGGCCTGGTGATCGTGATCCGACTGGCGGTCTTCCCGCTGTTCGTGAAGCAGATCAAGAGCCAGCGCAAGATGATGGAAATCGCTCCTGAGATGAAGAAGATCCAGGAGAAGTACAAGGGCAAGCGCGATCAGCTGTCCCGCGAGGCGATGAGCCGCGAGACCATGGCGCTGTACAAGAAGCACGGCACGACGCCGATGTCGTCGTGTCTGCCGCTTCTGGTGCAGATGCCGTTCCTGCTCGGCATGTTCTACACGCTCAGCGACGTCGCCAAGCACGCGCAGGCGGGTGTCGGCGGTGTGGGCCTGCTCAACGCCCAGCTGACCCAGCAGTTCTACGATGCGACGCTGTTCGGGGTTGCGCCGCTGCACGTCAGCCTGAAGGATGCCGTCACCACGAAGCCCGACGGCTGGCAGGTCACCGTCGCGATCCTCGTCGTCCTGGTGATCCTGATGATCGGATCGCAGTTCTTCACCCAGCTTCAGCTGATCTCGAAGAACCTGTCGCCCGAGGCCAAGACCGGCCAGGCGTACCAGATGCAGAAGATCATGCTCTACATCCTGCCGCTGGGCTTCATCTTCTCGGGCGTGTTCTTCCCGCTCGGTGTGGTCATCTACTGGTTCATCTCGAACCTCTGGACCATGGGCCAGCAGTTCCTCGTCATCCGCGAGATGCCGACACCGGGTTCGGATGCCGCGAAGGCGCGTGAGGAGCGCCTGGCGCGCAAGGGCAAGGCCATCAACTCGCAGGGCAAGGTCGTGCCGATGGCCGTCTACGACGCCGAGCAGAAGAAGATGCTCGAGGACGCAGAGCGCCTGAAGGCCCAGCAGCCCAAGCGCGAGCAGCCGATGAGCAAGAAGCGTGCCAAGAAGAAGGGCGGCAACTCGTGACCGAGGATCTGAAGCACCACACCGAGACCACCGTGGAGCAGCTCGAGCACGAGGGCGACATCGCCGCGGACTTCATCGAGGAGCTGCTGGACATCGCCGACATCGACGGCGACCTGACCCTCGACGTGCGCCAGGGGCGTGCCTATGTGTCGGTCGAGGCCGATGGCGACGGCCTGGCCGTGATCTCGGCACCCGACACGGTCCAGGCGCTGCAGGAGCTCACCCGGCTCGCTGTGCAGAGCAAGACCGGCGCGTTCTCGCGGATGATCCTCGACATCGGCGGGTCGCGCGACACGCGCCGCCGGCAGCTCGAGTCGCTGGTGGATGCTGCCGTCTCGAAGCTCGACGAGGGTGCTTCGCAGGCGTCGCTGCCGTCCATGTCGAGCTACGAGCGCAAGCTCGTGCACGACATCGTCGCCGACCGCGGGCTCATCTCCGAGTCCTACGGTGAGGGCAACGACCGTCACACGGTGATCCGCCGGGGCTGAGTCCTCCGTGCTCGGCTGTCGAGTGTCCGGTAGTCAGCAAGCGGACCCCATATCCGGTCATTGAGCGAGCGAAGCGAGACGAGATGCCTTCCAATGATGCAGAGCTCGAGGCTGAGCCGGCTGCGGCCGCCGTGCTGTTCGGCGACCGCATCGACCTGGCTCGCCAGTTCACCGAAAACCTCGCTGATCAGGGAGAACTTCGCGGTCTGATCGGTCCGTTGGAGCTTCCGCGACTGTGGACCCGGCACGTGCTGAACAGCGCGATCGCGGCACCGCTGTTCTCCGGATCTGTGGCGGATGTCGGTTCGGGGGCAGGGCTTCCCGGCATCGTTCTCGCCATCGCCCGTCCCGATGTGCAGTGGACGCTGATCGAGCCGATGGAGCGCAGGACCGACTGGCTCAGCGAGCAGGTCGACGCCCTGGGACTCGACAACGTCACCGTGATGCGAGCACGCGGTGAAGACGTCGGCATCGAGTTCGACATGGTCACGGCCCGAGCCGTGAGTGCGCTGCGCACATTGGTTCCCGTCGTCGCCCCGCTGGTGCGCGACGGGGGAGAGATCGCTCTGCTGAAGGGCCAAGGTGCTCCGGCCGAGATCGAGGCTGCACAGAAGGCGCTGCGCAAGTACAAGGTGACCGAGGTGCGCGTCGAGGTGCTCGGTGAGGGCGTGTTGGACGAGACGACGCGCGTCGTGCGTGGTGTGGTTCGGGGCTCGTAGCGCCTTCGGACTTAGGTCCAGCCAACGGCCCGTCCCTACGCTCGCTCAGGGAACACCTCCGCACGCTTGAGCTCTAGGAGAGGTGCTCAGCTGTCTGGGGGCATCTTCTCGGAGTGTGGGGTGATGGCTGCGACGATGCGGGACGGGATCGGTGACGGGTGTCATTGAGTGGGACCTGGATCTGCGATCGTCGGCGTGCTCCTCTCTGCCGGCGCGTGTGTTTGCTGTGCCTTTCTTGACCAGGTGTACCGCAGGGAGGAAGCGCTCTTGAGGCGAGCGTGGAATCGATGGGCTGCATGGGGTGCAGCTGGCGCGGGGTAAGGATGTCTGTCGGCGGCGGGCGACTCTGTCGATGGTGTGCGAGGTGTGCGTGAGGCGTCGCTGCGGACGGTTTCACGTGAGACATATCGATGGGTGCCGGTCGGGCCAGGTCTCTTGGATGTGATCCAGGTCGGCATGAGGTCAGCATGAGGTAGGAGCAGCCGTCACGCTTCAGTGTGAGACCGCCGGCGTGGTCATCAGCGCTGGGGAAGATGCGCCGCCCGCTTGGATGAGCACGGGAACTGCGCGGCGGGCGCTGCTGTGCCGCTTCGCTCGGTTCACGCGGACGTACCCTCCGCCGGCGTGGCGCATTCTGTGCCGGTGGGACG
>JAITUD010000037.1 GCA_031286555.1 Microbacterium sp.
CGCTCTCGCGACCGGGCTCGGCGGGAAGAGCGAAGAGGTCCATCAGCCGGCTCCTGCCTCTCAGCCGACCAGGGCCCAGTAGATGAGACCGGCCCAGGCCAGCGACGACAGCGAGGTGAGGCTCAGCGCGATGATCAGCTCGCGCGCCTGACGGTAGGTCCACACGATGAGGATCGCGGGCAGCACCGCGAGCAGCACCAGCAGCGAGATCCACGCGATCGGGTACAGCAGCGCGTAGAGCACCGAGGCCGCGAACGGGGCGAGCACGAAGAGCGTGTACAGCACACGGGTCGCCGTCTTGCCGATCAGCACGGTGAGTGTGCGCTTACCCACCTCGCGGTCCTGGTCGATGTCGCGCAGGTTGTTGGCCAGGAGCACGGCGCAGGCGAACAGCCCCGCACCGACCGCGCCGATCCACGCCTCCAGGGGCAGCGCGAAGACCTGCACCCAGGTGGTGCCGAGCGTGGCGACCAGCCCGAAGAACACGAAGACGAACAGCTCGCCCATGGCGTTGTAGCCGTAGGGGCGCTTGCCGCCGGTGTAGAACCATGCCGCGACGATGCTGACGGCACCGACCACCAGCATCCACCACTGCTGGGTGCGGATGACGATCGCGAGTCCGACCAGCGCGGCGAGCGCGAAGAACACCAGCGCGACCAGGAGCACGCGCTTCGCCGGCACCCGGCCCGAGGCGGTGAGACGCGCGGGCCCGACCCGGTGCGCATCGGTGCCGCGGATGCCGTCGCTGTAGTCGTTGGCGAAGTTGACGCCGATCTGCAGCAGCACGGCCACGGCGAGGCAGGCCAGGGCGATCACCCAGTGGAGCTGACGATCCACGGTCTGCGCCGCGCCGGTGCCGATCACGACGGGCGCGACGGCGAGCGGCAGTGTGCGCAGCCGCGCCGCGCCGATCCAGTCGCCGACGCGCACCGGCCCCAGCTCGATCACCGGGCGCTTGGCCGGGTTTCCGCTGGTGCCGTTCTTCTTCTTGTTCTTGCTGCTCTTGCCGGATGCCACGTCCGGAATCCTACTGGCCGTGCCGATGAAGCCCCGCGGGTACCCTCGAAGGGTGACCGATCAGCCCGCGCGCCCCCTTTACCCGCAGGCGACCTCCGTGGCGGAGTTCGCGCAGAACCTCGCCGAGGTGCGGGCGAACATCGCCGCCGCCGCAGAACGGGCGGGGCGCGACGCCTCCGGCATCCGCCTGCTGGCCGTGAGCAAGACGGTCCCCGAGGACCGCCTGCGCCTGGCGATCGAGGCGGGTGCGACCGACCTGGGCGAGAACAAGGTGCAGGAGGCGAAGCGCAAGGCCGAGGACCTCGCCGACCTCGACCTCCGGTGGTCGGTGATCGGGCACCTCCAGACCAACAAGGCCAAGGACGTCGTCGCGTTCGCCGACGAGTTCCAGGCGCTGGACAGCATCCGTCTGGCCGACGCCCTGGACAAGCGATTGCAGGCCGCCGGCCGGTCGCTCGACGTCTTCGTGCAGGTGAACACGTCGGCCGAGGAGCAGAAGTCCGGCATCGAGCCGGCCGAGGCCCTCGCCTTCCTCGAGGAGCTGAAGCACCGCGACAGCCTGCGCGTGCAGGGTCTGATGACCCTGGCCCTGTTCACCGACGAGACCGAGCGGGTGCGCGAGTGCTTCCGCATCCTGCGCGACGTGCGCGACCGCGCGCGCGAGCGAGATCTGGTCGGCCCCGGCGGGCTCTCCATGGGCATGTCAGGCGACTACCAGGCCGCGATCGAGGAGGGCTCGACCGTCGTGCGCGTGGGCCAGCGGCTCTTCGGCGCACGGGCGCCGCAGGCCTGACGCTCACTCCCCTGCGGGGACGATGGGCCTGTTCTCGTAGAAGGTCTGCAGCACGACGGTCGTGCGCGTACTGACGTTCGCCGCGAGCCGGATGTCGCGGACCAGCTGCTCCAGCGCACGCGGTGACGGCACCCGCACGAAGAGCAGGTAGGCGGCGTCTCCGGCGATCGAGTGGCACGCCTCGATGGCGGCGAGGTGCTCGAGCAGCTCGGGTGAGTTGTCGGGCTGCGCCGGATCGAGCGGCGTGATCTCGATGAACGCAGACAGCGGCTTGCCGACCTGCTCGGCGTCGAGCAGCGCGCGGTACCCGGCGATCACACCGCGGGACTCCAGGCGCTTCAGGCGCGCCTGCACGGCCGAGGTGGACAGCCCGACCGACTCGGAGAGCTGAGCCAGAGTGACCCGACCGTCAGCAGAGACCTCGGCAACGATCGAACGGTCGACGGCATCATCCATACGTGGAATAAGAGCGGTAGATACCGGCTCACACCGGAAAATTTCCGCCTCATCGACGATCGGAGGTCCCGATGTCCACTCTCACCCCCACCACCAACGCCATCATCGGCGAACCCGAGGTCGTCGAGGACGCCGCTGTCGCCGAGACCAGCGCGGCCTGGCTGCAGCTGAAGGACGCCGCGATCGCGATGCGCGCACTGCAGATCAAGGACGGCTCGATCCCCGAAGCGGCCGATCGCGAGAAGGCCAAGGAACTCGTCGGTGCCATCACCGCCGGCATCCGCGCCCTCTCCCCCGCCTTCCCGCACGAGGCGGAGTACCTCGCCGCATCCGTGGCGGACTTCGACCGCTGGGCGGGCGAGGGCTTCGGCGTGCCGGACTTCCTCGACTCGCTGATGGCCTTCCAGCCTCAGCAGCACCGCATCGACGGCATCCGCCATCTGGTGATCTTCCCGATGTACACCCAGAACGGCTCTAGCGACCGCCTCGTCGAGGCGCTCATCGTCGAGACGATCTGGCCGGAGTTCATCGCCGACCTCGAGGCGGGCGACTACGGCAACAAGCTGTTCGTCTCGCTGCGGCTGATCGACTTCACACCCGGCTACGACACCAACTCGGCCGTGCTCTTCCCCGAGACCGTCGCCATGCGCGAGATCCCCTCGTTCACCTGGGGCGCGATCTTCCAGGACCGCGAGGCCGCCCGCTACCGTCGCGTCGCGCGCGCGGCGACCGCGATCACGAACCTCGATCTGCCCGAGCGCGCCGCGGCGATGCTCGACGACCAGGCTCGCACCGAGAAGACGTTCGTGATGTGGGACATCATCCACGACCGCACCCACATGCGCGGCGACCTGCCGTTCGACCCGTTCATGATCAAGCAGCGGATGCCGTTCTTCCTGTACTCCCTCGAGGAGATGCGCTGCGACATGACCGCGTTCCGCGAGGCGGTGAAGATCGAGCGCGCGCTCGGCGCCCGCATCGAGGCCGGCGAGCAGCTGACTCCGAGCGAGCTCGAGATGCACGACTATGCGGGTCTCGTGCAGTACGCGGTGATCTTCGACCGCATCTTCCGGTTCGCGATCACCGGCACCCGGGTGCGCAACTACGACGCCGTCGGCGGCCAGCTGCTGTTCGCCTGGCTGCACCAGCACGGCGTGCTGCACTGGACCGACACCGCTCTCGCGTTCGACTGGGAGAACGTGCCCGACGCGGTGGTCGCACTCGGCGATGCGATCGACGACCTGTACTGGCACTCGATCGACCGCCCCAAGGTGGCGCACTGGCTGGCCGCGTACGACCTGGTCCGCGGCACGCTGACCCCGCACCCGGCGTCGCAGTGGGCCCGCGGGCTGTCCGACGAGATCCTCGCCGGGGCGCCGAAGGGCTACACCGACGCGGTGATGGACGACGAGTTCCCGCTGTCGATGTTCTTCGAGACCCTCGACAAGAAGATGAAGCCGGTCATCGAGTCCACCGTGGGCATCCGCGGCACCGACGACTGAGACCGAGCGATACGTTTGGCGGGAGATCAGACGGTTGATCTCCCGCCATTCGTCGTCCCGTCCGCCATCCGAAGGAGTTCTCCTGTGACTGCATCCGGAAAGTCCGTTCTGATCGCCGGCGCCACGAGCGCAGCCGGCCTCGCCGTCACGCAGGCGCTGATCGCGAGAGGTGCGCGCGTGGTCGCGACCGGCCGTTCGGCCGAGCGGCTCGCTCCGCTGGCGGATGCCGGGGCGCAGACCGAGATCGCCGACGCGACCTCGTTCGACGAGATGACCGCGCTGGCCGCGCGCCTCGGCCCCGTCGACGGCGTGCTCCCGCTGGTCGGGGGCTGGCGCGGCGGCGG
>JAITUD010000041.1 GCA_031286555.1 Microbacterium sp.
CGATCACGTCGCGCTCCATCGCGGCGACCGACGGGAACACGGTGGGGTCGAGCCCGTTGACCGGACGGGCCAGCGACGCCGCAGCATCCGCCAGTTCGTCCAGCTCGGGCATCCCCGAGTCGTAGACGTACGCGAGCACGTGCCCGCCGTGCGTGGGCGCGTCGCCGGCGCGCAGGGCGCGGAGCCGGTCCAGGATGCCGGTCATGCCGCCGTCCCCGTGATGTCGTGCTCGCGCAGGCGGTAGCGCGAGAGCGTGACCAGGCTGAGCACCATGAGCACGGCGGGAAGAGCGCTGAAGGCGACCGCGATGCCCGCCACCGCCGCCTCGGGCTGTTCGACGACGACTCCGGCGGCCGATTCCACATAGCCGGTGAGGGCGAGCACGATCGACAGCACCGTCGCACCGAGCGCCATACCCGTGGTCTCGCCCGCCGTCCACACCCCGCTGAAGACGCCGGAGCGGTTCTCGCCGCCGCTGGTGGATCTGTCGTGCGCGATGACGTCGGGCAGCATCGCCATCGGCAGGGTCTGCATGCCGGCGTACGCGGCGCCGGCGAGCGCGACCGGTGCGAGGATCCACCAGCCGGGCACCCACACCATCACCATCAGCACGAGCGTCGCGAGCAGGAACACCAGGCTCGCGAGGCGGAAGGCGCGCTCCTTGCCGGTGCGGTCGGCGACGAGCTTCCACACCGGCGCCATCAGCAGGGCAGGAGCGATCAGTGCGACGAACAGCGGCGTCACCGCTCCTTCGTCGTGCAGCACCCAGCGCGCCACGAACTGCGCCGCGGCCAGCATGAGACCGGTCGCCAGGCCCTGCAGCATGAAGGTGAGCAGCAGCACGCGGAACGGCTGGCTCTGCCGCAGCACCCGGATGCCGTCGCGGTAGTGCGTGCCGATCGTGGCACCCGGCGCCACCGGCAATGCGGGCCGCCGCGGCGCGACGGTCGACGAGATCAGCATCCCGATGCCGAGCACGACGCCGGCGACGATCGCCATCACCAGGTAGCCGAGCAGCTCGTCGCCCGGGAACATGCCGCGCAGCTCGGGCCCGCCTGCGCCGAACAGCAGGATCGCGAGCGTGAGCACCATCACCCGCCACGTGAGCAGGCGCGTGCGCTCGCGGTAGTCGTCGGTCAGCTCGGCCGGCAGCGCGATGTACGGCACCTGGAACAGGCTGAAGCAGGTGGCCGCGAGCACGAAGGCGACGAACACCCACAGCGCGGCCGGCAGCGGGCCGAAGGATGCCGGAACGGCGAAGGTGAGCACGAACGCGAGCGGCAGCCCGATGCCGCCGAGCAGCATGAACCAGCGCCGGGTGCCGGTGCGCGCGTAGGAGCGGTCGCTGAGCCCGCCGATCACCGGGTCGATCAGCACGTCCCAGACCTTCGCGGCGGTGACGATGGCACCCGCGGCGAGCGCGGTCACCCCCAGCGAGTCGGTCAGGTAGTAGACCAGGACGAGCCCGGGCAGCGTGGCGAAACCACCCGTCCCGAGTGAGCCGATCGCGTAACGCGCGACCTGACCGCGAGTGAGTGCCGACGCTGACCCCATGCGCTCACTCTAGTGAGCGCCGGATGCCGCTCAGGCCGCGTACCGCCCGGAGGCGATCGCCCTGGCGCGCTTCTTCTCCGCCTCCTCCTCGCGGTTCTTCGGCGGCACGGTGGCGACCAGGTCGTCGAGCAGATGCTGCGTGATGTGCGCGATCTCGGCCACCGCGTGGTCGAAGGCCTCCTGATTGGCCTTGGACGGCTTGGTGGTGCCGGCGATCTTGCGCACGTACTGCAGGGCTGCTGCGTGCACCTCGTCCGAGGTCGCGGCCGGTTCGAAGTTGTGGAGGGTGTGGATGCTGCGGCACATGCAGATCACGCTACGCCGCACGTCGGACAAGCAGAAGGGCGGATGCTGCGCAGCATCCGCCCTTCGCGTGTCCCGGCGCTTACTTCTTGTAGTTGGGGGCCTCGACGACGATCTGCACGTCGTGGGGGTGCGACTCCTTCAGACCCGCCGCGGTGATCCGCACGAACCTTCCGCGCGTCTTGAGCTCTTCGACGGTGCGCGCGCCGACGTAGAACATCGACTGACGCAGGCCGACGATCAGCTGATAGGCGACGGCCGACACCGGGCCGCGGTACGGGACCTGGCCCTCGATGCCCTCCGGGATGAGCTTGTCGTCGCTGGGGACGTCCGCCTGGAAGTAGCGGTCCTTCGAGTACGAGGTCTGCTTGCCGCGGGTCTGCATCGCGCCCAGCGACCCCATACCGCGATACTGCTTGAACTGCTTGCCCGCCTGGAAGACGATCTCGCCCGGCGACTCGTCGGTGCCGGCGAGCAGCGAGCCCAGCATCACGGCGTCGGCACCGGCGACCAGCGCCTTGGCGATGTCGCCGGAGTACTGCAGACCGCCGTCGGCGATCACCGGCACGCCGGCCGGACGCGCGGCGAGGGACGCCTCGTACACGGCGGTGACCTGGGGCACCCCGACGCCGGCGACCACACGGGTGGTGCAGATCGAGCCGGGACCGACACCGACCTTGACGGCGTCGACGCCCGCATCGATGAGCGCCTGCGCACCCTCGCGGGTCGCGACGTTGCCGCCGATGATGTCGATGTGCGCGAACGACTGGTCGGCCTTCAGACGCTTGACCAGGTCGATGACGCCCTGGGACTGACCGTTCGCGGTGTCGACCACGAGCACGTCGACGCCCGCGTCGCGCAGCGCCTCCGCGCGCTCCCACGCGTCGCCGAAGAAGCCGATCGCCGCGCCGACGCGCAGGCGGCCCTGCTCGTCCTTGGTGGCCAGCGGGTACTTCTCGCTCTTGTCGAAGTCCTTGATGGTGATCAGGCCCGCGAGCTTGCCGTTCTCGTCGATCAGCGGCAGCTTCTCGACACGGTGCTTCGCGAACAGCGCGATGACCTCGCCCGCGGCGACGCCCACCTTGGCGGTGACCAGGTTCTCGCGGGTCATGATGTCCTTGACCAGCGTGGTCTGGCGCTCGAAGCCGGAGACGAAGCGCATGTCGCGGCTGGTGACGATGCCGATCAGACGACCGTCGGCGTCGACGACGGGCAGGCCCGAGATGCGGTACTTGGCGCAGAGCGCGTCGACCTCCTCGACCGTGGCATCCGCCGTCGTCGTGATCGGGTCGGTGATCATGCCCGATTCGCTGCGCTTGACGCGGTCGACGTCGGCGGCCTGGTCGGCGATCGAGAGGTTGCGGTGCAGGATGCCGATGCCGCCCTCACGGGCGATCGCGATCGCCATGCGCGCCTCGGTCACGGTGTCCATCGCGCTGGAGAGCAGCGGTGTCGCGACGGAGATGCGACGGGTGACCCGCGACGAGGTGTCGGCCTCGCTGGGGATGACGTCGGTATGCCCCGGCAGCAGCAGAACATCGTCGTAGGTGAGTCCGACGAAACCGAACGGGTCGTGCTGCTCCATGAAATGGCTCCTCTGCGCCGGTGGCGCGGTCGATGGCAGATGCGCGGGGACGACAGTGGCCGGACGGGACACGCCCGCCTATACAGATTCTAAACGCGTGCGGCTGTGCGGTATTCCAGGTTGGTTTCAGCTTCGCCCCCAAGGTGCGCGCGCGGCGGTCTGCGGGTTACGCTCAGTGCGACGTCCGTCACCCGAGCGGCGCCGCAGCCTGCTCGGACGCTCTCGATGTGGAGGCCCTGTGGGACTCAGAACCCCGGCGCTACGCCGACCCCGGCGCGGGTTCATGGCGCTGCTGGCGATCCTGGCAGCACTCATGCTCGCGATACTGATCACTCCCCCGGCGCACGCCGCCCCCGGCGATGACCAGGAGAAGACCGACTTCTACTTCGGCGGGGTGATCACGAACAAGGACGAACCGGTCAAGGGCGTCGTCATCGGCGTCGAGGGCGACGGCTTCACGGCCGAGACGAAGACGGATGCCGACGGCAGGTGGAAGCTGTACGTGCCGAAGAAGGCGACGTACACCCTGGTCGTCGACGAGGACACGCTGCCCAAGGGTGTGATCATCGACCCGGCCCAGCTTCCCGAAGGCATCAAGGCGGTGCAGGGCAAGACGGGTGAGTTCGAGGCCTCGTTCGGCCTGACCGGCACGAAGATCGTGAACCTCTTCCTCGGCGCCGGCGAGAGACAGACCACCTCGTTCTTCGACCAGTTGCTGAACCGGACCATCGGCGGCATCAACTTCGGCCTGCTGCTCGGCCTCGCCTCGATGGGCGCCGCGCTGATCTACGGCACAACTCGCCTGTCGAACTTCGCGCACGGCGAGATGGTCACCTGGGGCGGCGTCGCGGTCGTGATCGTGACCTCGTTCCTGCACCTGCCGCTCTGGCTCGGCATCATCGTCGCGATCGCGGCCGGTGGTCTGCTGGGCTGGGCGCTGGATGCCGGGCTCTGGCGGCCGCTGCGCAAGCGCGGGCTCGGCGTCGTGCAGCTCATGATCGTCAGCATCGGACTCTCGCTCGCACTGCGGTACGCGCTGCAGTACATCATCGGCGGCGAGACATACCAGCTGCCGGGCGCGAGCCCCGCGCCGATGACGTTCGGCCCCGTCTCGCTCTCGTGGATCGACATGGTGGGCATGGGCGTGAGCCTCGCGGTCATCATCGGCATGGCTGTGTTCCTGACCCGCACCCGGATCGGCAAGGCCACCAGGGCCATCTCCGACAACCCGCAGCTGGCCGCGGCGTCCGGCATCGACGTCGACAAGGTGATCCGCATCACGTGGATCATCGCCGGCGTGCTGGCCGCGATCTCCGGCATCCTGTGGGCGTACTTCCGGCCCGGCGTGAAGTGGGACATGGGCATGCAGATGCTGCTGCTGATGTTCTGCGCGATCACCCTCGGCGGCCTCGGCTCGGCCATGGGCGCCCTGGTCGGATCGCTCATCGTCGGCATCGCGGTCGAGATCTCGACGCTGTGGATCCCGACCGACCTCAAGTACGCCAGCGCCCTCGTCGCGCTCATCGTGGTCCTGCTGGTGCGCCCGCAGGGACTCTTCGGACGCAAGGAAAGGCTGGGCTGACCATGGACTTCGGAACCATCTTCGGCAACACCGCCGCATACCTGCTCAGCCCCGTCACCATCGCCTACGCGCTGGCCGCCACCGGCCTTGCCGTGCACTTCGGCTACGCCGGCCTGCTGAACTTCGGCATGGCGGGCTTCATGGCCGTCGGCGCCTACGGCTATGCGATCTCGATCCTCAGCTTCGGGGCGCCCTGGTGGGTGGGCATGCTCGTGGGCCTGCTCGGCGGCGCCCTGTTCGCCCTGCTGCTCGGCATCCCGACCCTCCGGCTGCGGGCAGACTACCTGGCCATCGCCACCATCGCGGCGGCGGAGATCGTGCGCCTCATGTTCCTCACCGAGCTGTTCCAGAAGTGGACCAACGGCGCCGGCGGCCTGAGCGGCTACAACGGCGGTTTCCGCGACATCAACCCGTTCCCGCCTGGCCAGTACGGCTTCGGCCCGTGGACCTTCAACGAGGTCGGCCTGTGGAACCGGGTCTTCGGCATCGGGATGCTGGCCATCGCGATCCTGCTGGTGTGGGCGCTGATGCGCAGCCCGTGGGGCCGCGTGCTCAAGGGCATCCGCGAGGACGAGGACGCCGTCCGCTCGCTGGGCAAGAACGTGTTCGCCTACAAGATGCAGGCTCTCGTCGTCGGCGGCGTGATCGGCGCTCTCGGCGGGATCGTGTTCGTACTGCCCAGCGCCGTGGTGCCGGGCAGCTACTCGACATCGCTGACCTTCTTCCTGTGGACGATCCTGCTGCTGGGAGGCGCGGCGACCGTGTTCGGCCCGACTCTCGGTGCAGTGCTGTTCTGGATGGTATTCGCGTTCCTGGGCAACCTGCTGCCGCAGATGGCGTCGGCGGGGCTGCTGCCGATGAGCAGCGCGCAGGCCGACGTGGTGCGCTACATCCTGGTGGGCATCGTGCTGATGCTCATCGTGATCTTCCGCCCGCAGGGCATCCTCGGAGACAAGAGGGAGATGACCTTTGTCAAGTGACAACATCCCGGTCGAGCCAGCGCCCACGACCGGCAGCATCCGCCGTCCGAAGACCACCGGCCTCACCAAGGGGCCTGCGGCCCCCGGTGTCGCCAAGGTCGACCCGATCCTCGTCGCGGATGCCGTGCAGCGGCGCTTCGGCGGACTCGTGGCCGTCGACGTGGATCACCTCGAGATCCCCCGCGGCGCGATCACGGCGCTGATCGGCCCGAACGGCGCCGGCAAGACGACGCTGTTCAACCTGCTCTGCGGATTCGACAAGCCGAACACCGGCACCTGGTCGTTCGACGGGAAGAACCTGGCCGGTGTCCCGTCGTTCAAGGTCGCCCGGATGGGTCAGGTGCGCACCTTCCAGCTGACCAAGTCGCTGTCGCTGCTGACCGTGCTCGAGAACATGAAGCTCGGCGCACCCGGTCAGAAGGGCGAGCGGTTCTGGTCGAGCCTGTTCCCCGGCGCCTGGCGCAAGCAGGAGAAGGAGATCGAGGCCCGTGCCCGCGATCTGCTCGCCCGGTTCAAGCTCGACGCCAAGGAGAAGGACTTCGCGGCATCCCTGTCGGGCGGCCAGCGCAAGCTGCTCGAGATGGCGCGCGCGCTGATGAGCGACCCGACCCTGGTCATGCTGGACGAGCCGATGGCCGGTGTGAACCCGGCGCTGACGCAGTCGCTGCTGGACCACATCCTCGACCTGAAGGACCGCGGCATGACCGTGCTCTTCGTCGAGCACGACATGCACATGGTGCGGCACATCGCAGACTGGGTGGTCGTGATGGCCGAGGGGCGGGTGGTGGCCGAGGGGCCGCCGGACGAGGTCATGGAGGACCCGGCCGTGGTCGACGCCTATCTGGGCGCCCACCAGGACGTCGACCTCGGCGTCGTGACCGGCCGCCTCACCGTGGTCGACCAGGAGTCCGCCGAGCGGGCCCTGCGGCTGCGCGAGAAGATCGAGACCGAGGCGGAGGCCGAGATCGAGGCCGAGGATGCCGCAGAGTCGTCCGCTGAGGAGAAGAAGTCATGACCGATCAGACCACGGACGACCGGAAGGTCATCGTCGAGCTGGACGACGTGCACGCCGGCTACCTGCCCGGCGTGAACATCCTCAACGGCGCGAGCCTGATCGCCCGCGAGGGCGAGCTGATCGGCATCATCGGCCCGAACGGCGCAGGCAAGTCGACGCTCCTGAAGTCGATCTTCGGCATGGTCAACGTGCGCTCCGGCGACATCACCGTGAACGGCGAGAGCATCGTCGGGCTGAAGGCCGACAAGCTCGTCAGGCGCGGCGTCGCCTTCGTGCCGCAGACGAACAACGTGTTCCCGTCGCTGTCGATCGCCGAGAACCTGCAGATGGGGCTCTACCAGAACCCCAAGATCTACAACGAGCGGCTGGAGTTCGTCACCGGCATCTTCGCCGAGCTCGGCAAGCGCCTGAACCAGCGCGCCGGCTCGCTCTCGGGCGGTGAGCGGCAGATGGTGGCCATGTCGCGCGCACTGATGATGGATCCGTCCGTGCTGCTGCTGGACGAGCCTTCGGCCGGTCTCTCCCCCGTGCGCCAGGATGACGCGTTCATCCGCGTCTCGGACATCAACAAGGCCGGGGTGACGACCATCATGGTCGAGCAGAACGCCCGTCGCTGCCTGCAGATCTGCGACCGCGGCTACGTGCTCGACCAGGGCCGCGACGCCTACGAGGGCACCGGCCGCGACCTGCTGAACGACCCGAAGGT
>JAITUD010000179.1 GCA_031286555.1 Microbacterium sp.
GAAGGGCGATGCCGATCTGCAGCATCCGATCCTCGCCAGTGGCGGCGAGGACCAGGGCGATCAGCGCCCCCAGGGTGAACGGGATCGTCGCCAGCGTCCAGGCGAGCCGCCGCGGCTTCATGCCGGCGCCACCGGTGCGCTGAACTGGTAGCCGATGCTGGGCGACGTCTCGATGAAGCGCTCGGGCCCGTTGTCGCCGATCACGCGGCGCAACTCGGCGATGCGGTGATCGACGGCGCGGCTGGTGGTGGCGAAATCGAAGCCCCAGAGCGTGGCGAGCAGCCGGTCGCGGGTGTGCGCCTCGTTCGGGTGCGTCATGAGGTATTCGAGCAGTGTGAACGCCTTGGGCGTGACCACGAGCTCGCGGTCGGCGCGCCACACCCTCCTCGCGGTGCGGTCGATCACGAGATCGCGGCTGCGCAGGCGCTGAGTCGCGCGCAGCGGGACATCGCTGCGCGCGCTCCGTCGCAGCACCGCGCGGATCCTGGAGAGCAGCTCCTGCGGGTCGAACGGTTTGTTGAGATAGTCGTCTGCGCCTTCGTCGAGCGCAGCACTGCGCTCCCAGGACTCACCGACTTGCGTGAGCAGGATGATCGGCAGTGACTGGTCGTCCGTGCGCACACGGCGGACGAACTCCCTGCCGTCCAGGATCGGCATCACGACGTCGCACACGACCAGATCCGGCCGCGCCGCCGCGACGGCCGTGAGAGCGGCGGCGCCGTCGCCGGCGATCCTCACCTGATAGCCGCTGCGCTCCAGGAAGGCGCCGAGCGCACCTGTGATCGCGTCGTCATCGTCGACGAGGAGGAGTGCGGGACGATCGGAGAGCACACGTTCATCCTGCCGTGAGCGTGTTCGTGTCCCCGACGTCCGTGACGTTCGGCGTGGCGCCGGTCCAGTGCACGATGTTCGATTCGCCGTTGACGGTGAGATGGTCGACGGCGCCCGTCAGCACGAGGTTGTTGTCGCCGATGACCTCCAGGGTGCCGATGTCCTCCGCGACCACCTGCGATCCGGTGGTGTTCAGGATGAGCCTGTCGCAGCTCCCGTCGATCCTGACGACGACGGCGTCGTCGAGCATCGTCAGTTCGCCGTCGCAGCGCAGCGTCCGAGCAGCTCGCGCAGTGATGTCGTCGCGGGTGGCGCCTGCGGCATCCGGTGCCGCCGGCGCATCCGACGCGGTCTTCTCGACGCCCTTGCTGCCGGCATCCGTCGACGACGACTCCGACGGCGCGGTCCTGTCCACGATGCTGACGGAACAGGCGGTGGCCGTGAAGGCGAGGGCGACGGCCGTGACGACGCCGGCGACGGTGCGGATGATGCGCATGCGGGGCTCCTCGAGTGCGGTGGTCAGAGAGCGGCGGGGATGAAGATCTCGACGCGACGGTTCAGCTGGCGCCCGGCGGGGTTGTCTGCGCCATCGACCTCATTCGGTGCGACCGGTCGGCTTTCGCCGAACCCCTCCGAGGTGAGGTCGGTCTTCACCCCGCGGTCCCTGAGGTCTGCGACGACGGATGCGGCGCGCTTCTCGGAGAGAGTCTGGTTGTAGTCATCGGAGCCGAGCGCGTCGGTGTGGCCCGACACGGCAGCCTGAGCGACGTCGAGTTCGGTGAGCGCCTTCGCGACAGTGTCGAGGGTCTTCGCCGCATCCGCGCGGATCTCGCTGCGATCGAAGTCGAACAGCACGCCGTCGGCGAAGGTCAGGACGGTGCCGCAGGACTTCAACGGGGCCAGCGCCGCAAGCGGTGGGAACACACCGAGCTGCGGCACACCGGGGATCGGAGCGGCCTTCACCGTCTTGCCGTTCACCTTCGCCGTGCCGTCGCCGTAGTTCTGGATCTTGATCTCGCCGTCCGAGTAGTTCCCTGATCCGTCGCCGAAGTTCTGGATGCGGACGCCGGCGGCGGAGTAGTCACCCGAGCCGTCGCCGTAGTTCTGGATCTTCATCTCGCCGTCGGTGTAGTTGCCCGAGCCGTCGCCGAAGTTCTGGATCGCGACGCCGTTGATCGTGGAGTTCCCGGATCCGTCGCCGAAGTTCTGCACGCTGCCGTCGGGGCCGGTGAACGACCCGGAGCCGTCTCCGTAGAGATAGGCGGTTCCGTTGCCGGAGATGACCTTGCCGCCGCCATCGCAGTGCGCAGGAGAGGCGGTGACGCCGGGGATGTCGGCGAGAGCGGTGTTCACCTCGATCGTGAACGCGGAGGCCGAGGTGTCCAGCAGCGAGAGGTCGGGCAGCACGAACAGCGGGACCGGAGGGAACTGTCCCACCTCGTAGCCGGGGACGGCGGGCGCGGATGCCGGTTTCGCCGTGGCCTTCGTCGGCTCGGTCTTCGGCGCCTGCGGCGCCTCGGCGGCGCATCCCGTCAGAGCGATCGCGGCGACGATCCCGGCGGATGCGGCGGTCAGGAGCGGGCGGAGGCCGCGGAGCTGTGCGGTGGTCATGAGACGAGGCTATCGAGCGGATGTCGCGTCGCGGTCGCAGCGATGTCGCAGATCGGAGACAGCGTGATCAGCGGTGTGCTGCGGCGCCGAGACGCCGCCCCAGCACGGTCGCCGCCTCGCCCACCGCATGGGTGATCCGGCCGACGGAGGCGTCGTCACCGGACCATGTCACGGCGACTGCGGCCACGGGCCAGTCTGCGTGATCGCGCACGGCGATGGCGACCGAACGGAACCCCTCGGTGATCTCGCCGTCCTCGGTGGCGACTCCCGTCTGCCGCACGGTGCGCAGCAGCTCGCGCAGCTCTGACGGTCTCTGCGGGCCACGGCCCGTGCGCTCCGTGAACGACGAGGCGTCCGGATACAGCGCTCGCACCTGCACCTTCGGCAGCGCTGCGAGCATCGCCCGCCCGGTCGCCGTGAGGTGGGCGGGCAGGCGCACACCGACATCCGTCACCAGCGCGGGGCGCCGCACGGCGCGCTCCTCGACGATGTACAGCACGTCCCTTCCGTTCATCACGGCGAGGTGCGCGCTCTCGCCGAGGCGGTCGGCGAGACTCGCGATCAGCGGGCGGCCGAGGCGCGCCAGTGGCTCCTGCCGGGCATAGCTGCCCGCCAGCTCGAACGCGGACGTGCCCAGACCCCAACGCCGGTCCTGCGCGAGATGCACCAC
>JAITUD010000238.1 GCA_031286555.1 Microbacterium sp.
TCGGACCTGGCGGAACACCGGGGACTGCGCACGCGGGAACAGCTGCTCGAGATGATTGAAGTGGCCGGCCTTCGGGTGATCGAGAAGCTGGATACCCGGCCTGTGCATGGGAAAGCGAAGGACGAGGCAGATCCTTTGCATGCGGCGCGGGTCAAGGAAGTGACGTCGTTGTGGAGGCTGGGGGTGGTTTGAGGGCGGGTTGCGCGAACCATGCTTGCGCTTGCGGGCCGAGAGAAGGACGAGGCCAGCAAGCCTCGCCGCTCGCCATCACCTAACTGCTCAGGATCCGCTTCAACTCGTCAAAAAATGAAGCGACGGTATGACCCCATAGGGCGGGATCAAATGATCCCCAACGCCTTGCGAAGACGGCTTCGGCGTCGGAATGGTGATCGGCGAGCCCCTGGACTTCTCCCGCTATGCGGGCATGGAGAACGACCGCTACATCCTGCGCTCGGTGACGGACGAGATCATGGTCGCCCTGCAGCGCCTCGGCGCCCAGCGCTACGACGACGTGTACGCCTCTTCGGTCAAGGACCGGATGCCGGCACCCGTGCGCTGACGCCCGTCGTCATCGTCGTCCGGAGCGCCCCGCTCCGCGACTAGGCTGAGGGGATGCCCCAGTCGCTGCCTGACGCCCCGTTCGCCGCGTTCGACACCCGAGTCCTCGACGAGTGGCGCGAGCTGCCGATCAAGCAGCAGCCGCGGTGGCCCGATGCCGGTCGTGTCGCCGAGGTGTCCGCCCAGATCGCCGGACTGCCTCCGCTGGTGTTCGCCGGTGAGGTGGACAACCTGCGCGAGCGTCTCGCGCGTGCGGCCTCCGGCCGGGCGTTCCTGCTGCAGGGCGGTGACTGCGCCGAGACGTTCGCCGGTGCCACCGCCGATCAGATCCGCAACCGCATCAAGACCGTGCTGCAGATGGCCGTCGTGCTCACCGACGGGGCCTCCCTGCCGGTCGTGAAGATGGGCCGGATGGCGGGACAGTTCGCCAAGCCGCGCTCGAGCGACACCGAGACCCGTGGCGACGTCACTCTGCCCGCGTACCGCGGCGACATCGTGAACGGCTACGACTTCACCGAGGGCTCGCGCACCGCGGATCCGTCGCGCCTGCTGCAGGGCTACCACATGGCGGCATCCACGCTGAACCTCATCCGTGCGTTCACGCAGGGTGGTTTCGCGGATCTGCGCGAGGTGCACTCCTGGAACACCGGCTTCGCGAAGAACCCGGCGAACCAGCGGTACGAGCGCATGGCCTCCGAGATCGATCGAGCCATCAAGTTCATGGAGGCGGCCGGCGCCGACTTCGATGAGCTCAAGCGCGTCGAGTTCTTCACGGGTCATGAGGGCCTGCTGATGGACTACGAGCGTCCGATGACCCGCATCGACTCGCGCACCGACACGCCCTACAACACCTCGGCGCACTTCCTCTGGATCGGCGAGCGCACCCGCGACCTCGACGGGGCGCACGTCGACTACTTCTCCAAGATCCGCAACCCCATCGGCGTGAAGCTCGGGCCGACCACGTCGCCCGAGACGGCACTCGAGCTGATCGACAAGCTCGACCCGAACCGCGAGCCCGGGCGCCTGACCTTCATCACCCGGATGGGTGCCGGCAAGATCCGCGACGCGCTGCCGCCGCTGCTCGAAGCGGTGAAGGACTCCGGCGCCACCCCGCTGTGGGTCACCGACCCGATGCACGGCAACGGCATCACCACCCCGACCGGATACAAGACCCGTCGCTTCGACGATGTGGTCGACGAGGTTCGCGGCTTCTTCGAGGCGCACCGCGCAGTGGGCACGTTCCCCGGCGGCAGTCACGTCGAGCTCACCGGCGACGACGTCACCGAGTGCCTCGGCGGCTCCGAGCACATCGATGAGGCGGCGCTGGCGACGCGCTACGAGTCGCTCTGCGATCCCCGCCTCAACCACATGCAGTCGCTCGAACTGGCGTTCCTCGTCGCCGAGGAGCTCGAGAAGCGCTGAGACGACGGCCGAGGGCTCGATGACGCGCGCGTCATCGAGCCCTCTGCCGTCTGCAGGTCTCCGCCGCCCGGACCGGGCGTCAGCTGACGGAGGCGCCGACTCGCACCTCGCTGCCGCGGTCGACGGTCTTGCCCGCCTTCGGCGTGGTCTCGTTCGCGGTGAACAGGCCCCACAGCCCCTTCGGCACGGCGGTGGTCGGCTTCAGACCGGCCTTGGTCAGGGCATCCATGGCGTCGGAGAGGTTCATCCCGTCGACAGTGGGGACCTCGACGGGCTGCGGGCCCTTCGACACGGTCAGCGTGATGACATCGTCGGGGCGCCACAGGCCGCCGCCCTCGCGCTCGGAGTGGCGGATCACCGAGCCCTTCTTGACGTCGTCGCTCCACTCGCTCGGACGGTTGTCGGAGACCTTGAGACCGGCATCCGAGAGTGTCTTGACGGCCTTCTGCTCCTGCTGGCCGATGACGTCGGGCAACGCGCCGAGCGACACCTGCACGGTCGCCCGATCGGCCTCGTGCACCGTGCATCCGGCCGCGCAGCCGAACGCCTTGGCACCGTCGCGCGGCGTGATGCGCACGTTGAGGACCATGTCGCGGACGGCCTCCGGGCTGAAGTACTCCTCGGCCTGATCGTCGACGGCGAGATTGGCGTCGGCGAGGGCAGCGCGCACCTCGGATTCGCTCTTCCCGCCGAGGGCGGGCAGCTCGTGCGAGGCGGGGCCGCTGGACACGATGACACGCACCTTCGCGCCCTGGTCGAGTCTCTCGCCCTTCCCCGGCTTGGTCTCGATGACGGTCCCCGCGGCGACGTCGACAGAGTTCTCGTCGCGCTGGATCGGGACGAATCCGTCCGCCTTCAGCGCTGCCGCCGCTGCGTCATAGGTCATGCCGGCCACCTGAGGAACGGCGACCAGCGAACCGGGACCGGATCCGAACCACCAGCCGACGCCGCCGGCCAGCACGGCCAGCAGCAGGACGAGTGCCATCAGGAAGGTGCCGCGGGCCTTGCGGTGCGAGACTCGCCGTCGCAGCACGGTGGCGTTGTCCAGCGGCGCCGGGGGAGCGGTGATCGGCTCCGCGGCCGCGGTCGGCCCGGTGAGGATGCGGGTGACCGAGCCGGTGTCCGCGGAGGGGCCGCGCGGGGCGACCAGTGCCGCCGTCACCATCGGCTTCACATCGAGTTCGCGCTCGATGTCGCGTAGGCGGTCGAGCATCTCCTGTGCGTCGACCGGACGCTCCTCCGGCGACTTCTCGGTGGCCCACAGCACGAGCTCGTCGAGCTGCTCGGGCACCGACGAGTTGCGGGCGCTGGGTCGCGGCACCTGCTCGGTGGCGTGCTGGAAAGCGATCTGCATCGGCTGCTCGCCCTTGTAGGGCTGTTCGCCGACCAGCATCTCGTAGAGCATGATGCCGAGGGCGTAGATGTCGCTGCGGGCGTCGGCCGTGCCGCGGGTGACGAGTTCCGGAGCGAGGTACGCGATGGTGCCGAGCAGCTGGGCGCCGGTCGCCGTGTTGGCGGTCGTGGCGCGCGCGAGGCCGAAGTCGCCGATCTTGATGCGGCCGTCCTCGGCGAGCAGCACGTTCTCGGGCTTGACATCGCGGTGCACGATTCCGGCACGGTGCGCCGCAGCGAGACCGGAGAGCACGGCATCCATGATCGTGATCGTCTGCGGGATGCTGAGCCGCTTCTGCTCCTTGAGCAGTTCGCGCAGCGTGATGCCGGGCAGATACTCCATCACGAGATACGCGAGCTCGCCATCCTGACCCTGGTCGAACACGTTGACCACATGCGGATCGGCGAGTCGTGCTGCCGCGCGGGCCTCCTGGATGAAGCGGCTCTGGAACGCCGAGTCGTCGCTGAGATGCGCGTGCATGACCTTCAGGGCGATGCGTCGCTCGAGGCGCAGATCGGTGGCGACGTACACAGTGGCCATGCCACCGCGCGCGATGCGCGCTCGGACCCGATATCTGCCGTCGACAAGTCGCCCGATGAGGGGGTCGGCCTGCTGACTGGTCACAGGGAAAGTCTAGGGAGAACTGCCTGTGTGACTCGGCAACGCCTCACCCCTGAGGCCGTCCTGTTACCCGAGCGCGGACAGCCAGCGGGCGGCCTGCTGCTCCCACTGCCCGTATCGGTGCGCGTAGTCCGAGATCTGCACGGTCTGCGCAGCACCCCCGAAGCTCTTGCCCTGCCATCCGCTGACGTCGAGAAGTCCACGCGACTTCTTGCCGTTGGGGTCGGATGCTCCGCCGTAGAACACGCGGATGCTGCGCTCGGCGTTCAGGATCTGGGCCTTCGTGCCCCAGCCCTGGCTGGGGCGCTGCTGGAACAGTCCGAGCGAGTCGCGGTCGCCGCCGCCGAGGTTGCGCATCGAGGACTCGACCATCGAGGTGGCCAGG
The DNA here is from genome assembly GCA_031286555.1 of Microbacterium sp. GTDB lineage: Bacteria > Actinomycetota > Actinomycetes > Actinomycetales > Microbacteriaceae > Microbacterium. Next base: position 4,380 of record JAITUD010000238.1, read on the forward strand.
GCGATCTGGATACCGCGTTCGGGCACGCCGAGCTGGCGGCCGACGCGGATGATGAGCCGCGCGTTGGCGGTCTGCTCGGCGTCAAGGCGCGCGGAGCGCTGCGTGTTGGCAGGCAGAGTCAGCTTCAGCTTCTGTCCGGGATAGATGATCGACGAGGCGCCGAGGTCGTTGGCCTCGAGGATGACGGCGACGGTGGTGCCGTACTTCTTCGCGATCGCGTACATGCTGTCGCCGGCGGCCACGGTGTGGGTCTGCGGAGCGGCAGCGGGCTTCCCCGCGGGCTTGGTGGCGGACGCGGGCGCAGGCTTCGCGGCCTGCAGCACGAGCTTCTGTCCCGGGTAGATGATCGCCGAGGCGCCGAGGCGGTTCGCCGAGAGGATGGACGAGACCGAGGTGCCGTACTTACGGGCGATGCTGTACACGGTGTCGCCCTTAACGACGGTGTGCGTCTTGGCTGCGGCGGACGCCGGCTTCGCAGCCGGCTTCGCAGCGGGCGCAGCGGCAGGTGCCGGTGCCGCAGCGGAGACGACCAGCCTCTGACCGGGGTGGATGACGGCCGCGGAGCCGAGGCGGTTCGCGGCGAGGATCGCCGAGACCGAGGTGCCGTACTTCCGCGCGATGCCGTAGACCGTGTCGCCCTTGGCGACGGTGTGCGTCTTCGCCTTCGCCGCGGCCGGCGCCGGTGCAGCAGCGCGGGGTGTTGCGGCGGCGGGCTTCTGCAGCTTCAGCGTCTGCCCCGGGTAGATCACGGAGCGCATCGTCATGCCGTTCCAGGCGAGGACGTCGGCGGTGCGCAGCCCGTGCTTCTTCGCGATCGTCCAGACGGTGTCGCCGGCGCGTACGGTGTACGTCGCGGGCGCGACAGCGGTCGAGATGCTGCGAGCATGCGTGGGCACAGCCGCCAGAGTGCGCGTTCCCGAGTGCTGCGGGACCAGGCCCTGCGGAGCACCCGCGGGGACAGTGGTGGCGGATGCAGGAGCGACGGTCAGCGTCGCAGCGAGTGCACCGACGACGGCAGCTGAGACGCCGACGCTGAGACTGCGTTCGCGTGCGGTGGAGTTGCGCATTGTCAAGGTCCCCCCTTGGTTTCGGCTTCTGACACGCTGACACGGTTGTTAACGGTTGTCAACAGAAGTGAATGGTGTGACGGATGTGAAATGTGTTCACCACGAGCCCGCTTCGGCGTCCTGGCCGCGGGCGTGAGATAGTGGGCAGGTGTCCGAGAATTCCGCTGAGAGCACTGTCTGGCTGACCATCCCCGACCTCGCAGAGGCTCTCGGCGAGACACCGGGCCGGGTGCGACGACTGCTCGATGAGCACTATCTGATCGGCTCGCGCCGGAACGGTCCGGTCCAGGTCCCGGAGATCTTCATCGTCGACGGGCACCCGCTGCCGTCGCTGCGCGGCACGGTCATCGCACTGCAGGATGCCGGGTTCGGTGACGACGAGGTGATCGACTGGCTGCTCGCCGAGGAGGAGACACTCGGGCGCAGCCCGATCGCGGCGCTTCTGGCCGGTCACAAGAGTGAGGTGCGGCGCATCGCGCGCACGCTCGCCTGAGCGCTAGCGGATGCGACTCGTCGCGGCTCTGGCCAGATCGCGGAGCTCGCCGACTGCCGCATTGTCCAGCGGCGCGCCCGTCAGTGCGCGATCCGCGCGGGCGGCGTGATCGGCGATCATCTCCTCGACGGAGGCCAGCGCGCCGGTGTCGGCGATCGTCGCCTGCAGCGAAGCGATCTGCGCCTCGCTCAGTTCGGGGTCGCCGAGCATCTCGTCGAACACCGTCCTCGCCGACGAGGACAGGGCGGCACGGGTGCGGGCGACCAGCACGGTCCGCTTGCCCTCGCGCAGGTCGTCGCCGGCCGGTTTCCCGGTGACGGCCGCATCGCCGAACACGCCGAGCACGTCGTCCCGCAGCTGGAACGCGATTCCGACGGGATGCCCGAAAGCGCGCAGCGCGGCGAGCTGCTCGTCATCGGCCCCGGCGAAGGCCGCGCCGAGCACGAGCGGCTGTTCGACGCTGTAGCGGGCGGACTTCAGTGAAGCCACGCGAAGCGCTCGGTCGGCGTGCTCCTCGGCGGGATGCACGCTCCACGCCGACTCCTCGGCGATGTCGAGCAATTGTCCGACGGTGACGTCGCGGCGCATCCTGGCGTACTCGGCCCGCACCAGGCGTGCGGAGGGGAGCCCGTCGATCGCCTGCTCCGCGAGGTCGTCGCTCCAGGCCACGAGCAGATCGCCCAGCAGGATCGCGGCCGATCGTCCGTATGCCTCCGCATCGCCGCTCCACCCCGCAGCGCGGTGAGCGCTCTCGAGGGCGCGGTGCGCGGCGGGCATCCCGCGGCGCACGTCCGAGTTGTCGATGAGGTCGTCGTGCACGAGCGCCGCGGACTGGAAGATCTCGAGCGCCGCGCACAGATCCCACAGCGCGTCGCTCTCCGTCGCGCGCGCGTCGGCGCGACGTGCGACGGCGGCCCAGCCGGTGCGGCAGAAGCTCGCGCGCAGCCGTTTGCCGCCTACCAGGGTCGCGGCGGCCGCGTCGAGGAAGGCGGCTCCGTCCGGCCCGTACTCGACGGCATCCGTCCTGCGTTCCGCGAGGAAGAGATCCAGGCGTGCGGCGACGACTTCGGGAACGGTGGGGGAGGCGGGCACGTTCACAGCCTAAGGTGCATACAGACACAGTCGATACGCAGGTGGTTGTGGGCGAACGCTGGCCCGAGCGCGCTGCGCGAGAGTAAGATGAGATGACTAACCCGAGGGGGATGGAAATGCCTCTTTCCGAACAGGAGCAGCGTCTGCTCGACGAGATGGAACGTCATCTCCTCCAGAATGACGCCGATGTCGTCACCGCGCCCTCGGGAGACCGATCGCTCAGCTATCGCAACCTGATCTACGGCGCTCTACTGCTGTTGGCCGGCATCGGCGGACTCATCGCCGCTGTCGCGCTCGGCGCACAGCTGGGCAGCGTGTTCAGCATCGTCGTCGGAGTCGTCGCGTTCCTCGCGATGCTCGCGGGTGTCATGCTCGCCTTCACGCCTGTGCGTCGCACCGGCACCACCGTGCGAGATGATCGGCCGTCCCGCGGCTCAGACTCCTCGTCCTTCATGGATCGCATGAACGACAGGTGGGATCGTCGCCAGGAAGAGCGCTGACCCTCCACTTTCCCTCCACTCCACTCCACCGCCCCGGAATCCTTGAGATTCCGGGGTTTTTTCATGCCCGCGTGCTGCTGCGCGGCGGGCATCGACAAGAATCCGGGTCGAATGTCGTAGGAAAGTGGAGATAAGTGGAGTAAAGTGGGGCGCACCTCGAGTTGGCCGGATTCAGAGGGGGTGAAGGCCGATGCTTCTGGGTACCCACACGCCGAAACTGGACGACAAGGGAAGGGTCATCCTTCCTGCGAAGTTCCGCGAGGATCTCGCCGGCGGCATCGTGGTCACCCGTGGACAGGAGCGCTGCCTCTATGTCTTCAGCACCGCCGAGTTCGAGGAGTTGCACGAGAGGATCCGTCAGGCTCCGCTCAGCAACAAGCAGGCCCGCGACTTCCTGCGCATGTTCCTCTCCGGCGCCAGCGCCGAGATGCCGGACAGCCAGAACCGCATCACCCTTCCTGCGCACCTGCGGCAGTACGCCGGGCTCGGCAAGGAGCTCGTCGTCACCGGTGTCGGCGCCCACGCCGAGATCTGGGACGCCGCCGCGTGGAACGACTACCTCGCCTCCAACGAGGAGAGCTACGCAGACCTCGAACAGGAGGTGATTCCCGGCCTGTTCTGACCACGGCTGTGATGCCCCGCCGCTCCGCCCCGACACACTTCCCCGGTGCCGGGTCGAGCGGAGGGGAATCAGAGCCGGAGGTCACCTCACACGACAGGACCCGAAAGATCATGAGCCTCCGCGACATCCACATCCCCGTCATGCTCGACCGCTGCGTCGAGCTCCTCGCCCCCGCGCTCGAGCGCGACGGCGCGGTCCTCGTCGACGCGACCCTCGGCATGGGCGGCCACTCCGAGGCGTTCCTCGAGCGGTTCCCGAACATCCGCCTGATCGGCCTGGACCGGGACACCGACGCGCTGCGCATCGCGGGGGAGCGGCTCGCGCCGTTCGGCGACAGGGTCACTCTGGTGCACACGGTGTACGACGAGATCGGCCTTCACGCGCAGGGCGCATCGGCGATGCTGTTCGACCTCGGCGTCTCCTCCCTGCAGCTGGATGAGGCGGAGCGCGGCTTCGCCTACTCCAAGGATGCTCCGCTGGACATGCGGATGGATCAGACCAAGGGCATCACCGCGGCCGAGGTTCTCGCCACCTACAGCGAGGGCAACCTGCGGCGCATCTTCGAGCGCTACGGCGAGGAGAAGCTCGCCGCGCGCTACGCGCGGTTCATCGTCGCCTCCCGAGACCAGCATCCGCTGATCCGGTCCGGTGAACTCGTCGACCTGCTGATCGAGGCGACGCCGGCGGCCGCCCAGCGGGCCGGGCATCCCGCCAAGCGGGTGTTCCAGGCGCTGCGCATCGAGGTCAACGCAGAACTGAACGTGCTCGCCGACGCCATTCCCGCCGCGATGGACGCCCTCGCGGTCGGAGGGCGCATCGTCGTCATGTCGTACCAGTCGCTGGAGGACCGCCTGGTCAAGCAGGCCTTCGCCGCTGCGGCGGCGTCCACAGCCCCCGCCGGCCTGCCGGTGGAGCTGCCCGAACACGCGCCGCGCTTCCGCGTCCTCACCAAGGGCGCTGAGCAGGCCAGCGAAGAAGAGCGCGCGCGCAACCCGCGCGCGATCCCCGTGCGTCTGCGCGCGGCCGAGAAGATCAGGGAGGCGACATGAGCCTGAACGCGCTCCGCGCCGAACCTCGCGAGAAGCCGGAATCCGCATCCGAACGCCGTCTGCACGCCCTCGGGGCGCCCGGGCGCAAGCGCCGCCCTCGGCTGGCGTACGCGCTGCTCGCGGTCGCCGGCGTCGCCGTGATCGGGATCCTGCAGATGGGACTCTCGCTCGCCTCGACGCAGGACTCGTTCGTGCTCGCCGATCTGAACGCCAAGCAGCGCGCACTCAGCCTCGAGAAGCAGGCGATGCAGGACGAGCTCGTCGGTCTCAGCTCTCCGCAGTCGCTGGCCAGCAAGGCGGCCTCCCTCGGGCTCGTCGTCGCGGGCAGCGCGTCGTACCTGCGCCTGAGCGACGGGGCCGTGCTGGGCGTGAAGGACGGCGCGGGCTGGACCTCGACCGTCGACCCGAACGGGCCGACCAAGGTCGGCAACGCCCTGATCGACGCGCCGAAGACTCCGGATCCGGTGGTGAAGTCGGGCGCGGCCACGGAGACCGCGGGATCGGATGCCGCGAAGACGAAGCCCGAACCAGACCTGCCGCCGTCGCTGAACGACGGACTGCCCACACCGCAGACGCACTGAACAAGACACCCGGACGGAGCCGCAGATGACCACTCGCGCAACCCGCAGCCCGCGTCGCCGTACGGTGGTCGCACTCGCCGTGATCCTCGCTGTGCTCGGCGCCTTCGTCGTGCGCCTCGTCGACATCCAGGTGGTGCGCGCCGACGAGCACGTCGCGGATTCATCCCAGCAGCTGGGCAGCACGCAGCCGATCGCGGGGAACCGCGGCGACATCGTGGACGAGAACGGCACCGTGCTGGCCTCCAGCAAGCTCGTCTACGACGCGCAGCTGTCGCCGAAGCTCATGAACGAGCTGGAGGACAACGGCAAGGCGCCGATGCCCTGGGCGAAGGCGAGCGAGAAGATCGCCGAGATCACGGGCCTGGAGGGCGACAAGCTGCGCTCCGACGTGGCCGCCGACCTTGCGAGCAACCCCGATTCGCAGTACTTCGAGCTGAAGAAGAAGGGGCTCTCCACCGATCAGTACCTCGAGCTGCGCGACCTCAAGCTGCCGTACCTGGCACTGAAGTCCCGTGCGGTGCGGGTCTATCCGAACGGTGCGGTCGGCGGTAACCTCGTCGGCTTCGTGAACAGCAACGGCGAGGGCTACGGCGTGGAGAAGATGGAGGCGCAGTGCCTCGCTCCGAAGAACGGCGAGCGCACCTATCTGCGCGGGCAGAACGGCGTGATCGTCCCCGGCAGCGACCGCGAGACACCGGCCGTCGACGGCGGCACCGTGAAGCTCACGATCGACAGCGATCTCGAGTGGTACCTGTCGCAGATGATCGCCGAGGAGGCGAAGATCAAGGGCGCCAAATCCGCCACCGCGACTGTGATCGAGGTGAAGACCGGGAAGATCCGGGCGGCCGCGCAGTACCCGTCGCTCGACCCGAACAACATCGACGGCACGCCGCCGGGCTACTGGCGCTCGCAGATCTTCTCGCACAGCTACGAACCCGGATCGACCTTCAAGCCCATCACCGCGGCGACCGTCATCGATCAGGGCGCGGCGACCCCGCTCAGCGTGGTCACCGCGAAGGGGCGCGAGCAGTTCCCGAACGGCGCGAACATCGGTGACTCCTTCGGCCACCCGCTGTACCACTACACGCTGGCCGGCGCGCT